>JAGADP010000036.1 GCA_017828885.1 Oscillospiraceae bacterium
CACGCCAGCCTTGAAGGAGTTGAGCATTGTGTCGCCTTCTACGAATACCTTAACAGCTACCTTGGTGTCACCCGGCTTAGCGATTACGCCATCCTGGATATCCCACAGAACTGCATAGGTTGCGGGCTCGGTCGGCTGAGTTTCCTCGGTCGGCTGAGTCTCATCAGTTGCCTGCGTCGGCTCGGTTGCGTCGGTTGCCTGAGTCTCGTCAATTGCCTGAGTCGGCTCGGTTGCGTCAGTCTCCTGAGTCTCGTCAGTTGCCTGAGTCTCATCAGTTGCCTGCGTCTCATCAGTTGCCTGCGTCTCGTCAGTTGCCTTGGTCTCCTCAGTTGCCTCGGTATCCTTGGTATCCTCAGTTACCTCAGTAGCATCGGTAGGCTTGTCGATGATGGTGATGGAGCCCGGCTCAGTCAGCGGCAGGAGCTTAACCATGTCAACATCATATACGCTGAGATCCTCAAAGGTCAGATTGTAAACCATGCCTGCGGTTGCATTCTCCGGAACCTTGAAGGTTACGTTGAATACGATTGCGTTGTCAGCAGCAACGAGGTTCTGCTTGTCTGCATATGCAGTACCAGCGAAGGAAGCGTTATCCGGGTTGAATACAAAGCCGATGTTCGGATATGCATTGCCGTTCTCAGCGCCTTCGATGGTCGGGCCTGCAGGAACACCCATCTTCAGGATGTAGCTGTCAAGACCACGGGTCACGTCAGTGATGGTAACCGGTACGGTTACGGTGTCACCAGCATAGCACTCTACCTTGCCAATGATCCACTTACCAGCGTCGCCCTGCTCAGCCGGCTTGACCTCATCAGTCGGGCCAGGAACAGTCTCATCGGTCGTGTCAGTTGCCTGTGTTGCGTCAGTTGCCTGAGTCTCATCAGTTGCCTCAGTCGGAGCATCAGTATCCTGTGTCTCGTCAGTTGCCTCAGTCGGAGCATCAGTATCCTGCGTCTCGTCAGTTGCCTCAGTCGGAGCATCAGTATCCTGCGTCTCATCAGTTGCCTGAGTCGGCTCGGTAGCGTCAGTATCCTTGGTTTCCTCAGTAGCGTCGGTCTCCTCAGTGGGCTCCTCAGTGGATTCCTCGGTCTCCTCAGGTTCGATCATGATCCAGCCGTCTTCCATGTCAACAACGAGTCTGGTCATGTCGACGTTGCGGATCTCCAGGCTATCCCAGTTTACTTCATACTTCGTGCCAGGTGCTGCATCAGCCGGGATCTCGAAGGTTACGTAGAATACGTCGCCCTCACCAGTGATGTCAGACTTGCTCTGGTAGTTGGTACCAGCGAAGGTCAGGTTATCCGGGTTGCCCAGGAAGTTCAGTGCTGCATAAGTATCGCCAGCCTGAGCGCCAGTTGCCTTCAGCTCAGAGGTGATCTTAGCAATGTAGCTGTTGATGCCAGCGGTCATACCAGTTACGGAAACCGGCAGATCAACGGAAGTAGTGCCCTTCTTAACGGTCTTCTCACCGATGTCCCAAGTGCCGGCAACCTTCTCAGAGGTGTCTTCCCACTGGGTAACTTCCTCGGTCTCCGTTACGATCGTGATGGAACCAGCCTCGGTAGCCGGGATCAGCTTCACCATTTCGTAGTTGAAGATAGAGAGATCCTTGAAGTCGATCTTGTAAACATCGCCGTTCTTCGCAGTGGTCGGAACAGTGAAGTTTACGATGAATACATCGCCGTCAGCGGTGATGTTCTTCTTGGACTGGAAGTCAGTACCAGCCACAGAGAAGTTGTCCTTGTTGAAGGTGGAGTTCAGGGTCGCAAATGCAGAACCGCTCTCAGCATCCTTCATGGTCGGGCCTGCATCAACGGTCAGGCTTGCGATCACGCTGTTGAAGCCGCCATTGCCGGTAACAGTGATAGCAACCGGAACAGTCTCGCCCGGCTTAGCCGTTACGTCTGCAATATCCCACTTAGCAGTAACCTCAGAGGTCTTCTCCTCGTAAGGAGCAGAGGTCTCATCAGTCGGCTTGGGAGCCTCGGTCGGATCCTGCTCACCAACGATGGTCAGGGAACCAGCCAGAGTCTTCGGAGACAGGCTCTCCTTGTTGTAGTTGCCGCAAGCAGCATCTACGATCTCGATCTTGTACACGTCGCCAGCCTTAGCGGTGGACGGAACCTGTACAGTGTAGGTAACGATCTTGGAACCAGCAGCTGCCTTGTAGTCAGCAGTGATCTCCTTGTTCGTCTCAGTTGCACCTACGTGGCCGTTCTTTACGTTCGGCTGGAAGGTGGTGAAGTTGTAGGCATCGCCCTGCTTGATGCTGACGATCTTGAAGCCAGCGTCATTGAGCTTCTCACCGTTAGCGGTGATGTTGAAGTCATAGCCGAAGATACCAGGATCCTCACCAGCGCTCAGGATGGTGATGGTAGCGGTCTTGTCAACACCCAGCTTATAGGTGGACTTGTCTGCATACCATGTCCAATCCGTGATCACGCCCGGATCAATGTCCGGAGTAGTCTCGGTAGGCTTCTCATCGGTAGGCTTCTGAGTCGGCTCAGTAGCTTCGGTCCCTTCCTCACCAACGATGGTCAGGGAACCTGCCATAACGGCCGGAGCGAGACTCTGCTTGTTGTAGTTACCGCAAGCAACATCGCTGATCTCGATCTTGTACACATCGCCAGCCTTTGCATCAGCCGGAACCTGTACAGTGTAAGTAACGATCTTGGAACCAACAGCTGCCTTGTAGTCAGCAGTGATGTCCTTGTTGGTCTCGGTTGCACCTACGTGGCCGTTCTTTACGTTCGGCTGGAAGGTGGTGAAGTTGTAGGCATCGCCCTGCTTGATGCTGACGATCTTGAAGCCCGCATCATTGAGCTTCTGGCCATTTGCGGTGATGTTGAAGTCGTAGCCGAAGATACCAGGATCCTCACCAGCGCTCAGGATAGTGATGGTAGCGGTCTTGTCAACACCCAGCTTGTAGGTGGACTTGTCTGCATACCATGTCCAGTCCGTGATCTTGCCCGGATCAACGTCCGGCGTGGTCTCGGTAGGCTTCTCATCGGTCGGCTTCTGTGTAGCCTGTGTCGGATCCTCTTCGCTGTCGCCAACGATGGTCAGTGTACCGGACTTCGTGCTCGGAGACAAGCTCTGCTTGTTGTAGTTACCGCAAGCAACATCGCCGATCTCGATCTTGTACACATCGCCGGCCTTTGCATCGGACGGAACCTGTACAGTGTAGGTAACAACGGTAGAACCGGATGTTGCCTTGTAGTCAGCGGTGATGTCCTTGTTGGTCTCAGTAGCACCTACGTGGCCGTTCTTTACGTTCGGCTGGAAGGTGGTGAAGTTGTAGGCATCGCCCTGCTTGATGCTAACGATCTTGAAGCCAGCGTCATTCAGCTTCTGGCCGTTCGCAGTGATGTTGAAATCATAACCGAAGATACCAGGATCAGTACCAGCGGTCTTGATGGTGATGGTAGCAGTCTTGTCTACACCCAGCTTATAGGTGGAGTTGTCTGCATACCATGTCCAGTCAGTGATCTTGCTCGGATCCACCGTAGCAGTCGTCGGATCGGGCTGCTTCTCGGTCGGAGCCGTTGTCGGATCCTCGCTGGAGGAACCCTTGATGGTCAGGGTACCAGTGTTAGCAGTGATGGTAACTGCTTCCTTATTATAGTTACCTGCTACAGGATCCTTGAGTCTGAGCTGGTAAACCTTACCTGCTGTTGCACTCGACGGAACCTGAACGGTATAGTCCACGATCGACTGACCAGCGGAAGCGACCAGATCTGCGGAACCTGTCGTCTGAGCAGCACCTACGTGACCGTTCTTTACATTCGGCTGGAATGTATTGAAGTTGTAGGCATTGCCCTGCTTGATGCTGACGATCTTGAAGCCAGCCTGATCCAGCGTCTTATAGCCAGATCCGTCGTTGACCTCAATATTGAAGTCGTAACCGAAAATACCCGAGTCACTGTCAACAAGGACACTGATCGTCGCAGTCTTGTCCACTGCGGGATCAAACTCTGTCTTGCTCAATGACCAGGTCGCAGCTCCGGCCTGTGCATTCACTGCCGTGTAGTCTCTTACCGTGATCGCACTTGCCGGCAGGGCAGTAACGGTCATGGAAGTGACCATGCACAATGCAGTCAATGCAGAAATAAATCTCTTCATTGCGCATATTTCCTTTCTGAAATGGATTTTATGCTTTGAAAACCATGTTCAGCCGGAGACCGGCTGAACACGATTTTTCATGGTCAATTTGCAAAGATTATGCCTTGGTCGGCAGATCTGCGGTCTTAACGAGACCGATCAGAGCCTTCAGGATCTCCATGGAGTCCTTACCGTCGAGGTTGTTAGCGGTGGTGTCTGCATCGGACTCGCCAGCTGCGCGGAAGCAGTTAGCATTTACGGTTGCAGTAGCAGTGATGGTAGCATCCAGACCAGTCAGGTATCTGTTCAGCTTAACAACGTCAACCAGCTCAACCTTGCCGTCCTCGTTCACGTCGCCATAGAGGTAAGAACCAGGAGCCGGAGGAGTCTTGGTCTCCTCAGTCGGAGCCTTGGTCTCCTCAGTCGGAGCCTTGGTCTCCTCGGTAGCCTCAGTCGGAGCCTTGGTCTCCTCAGTCGGATCAGTGGTATCCTCACCGCCGGCGATGGTCAGAGTACCACCCATAGTAGCCGGTGCCAGGCTCTCCTTGTTGTAGTTACCGCAGGAAGCCTCATCGATGGTGAGCTTGAACTTGGTGCCCGGAGCAGCATCCTTCGGAACCTGTACAGTGTAGGTTACGATGGTGGTGCCAGCGGTTGCCTTGTAGTCAGCGGTGATCTCCTTGTTGGTCTCGGTTGCACCTACGTGGCCGTTCTTTACATTCGGCTGGAAGGTGGTGAAGTTGTAAGCGTCGCCCTGCTTGATGCTTACGATCTTGAAGCCAGCATCGTTCAGCTTCTTGCCGTCAACGAGGATGTTGAAGTCATAGCCGAAGATACCCGGGTCAGCGCCTGCGCTGAGAACCTTGATGGTAGCAGTCTTGTCGGTCTCCGGATTGTAAACGGAGTCATCTACTACCCAAGTCCAGTCCTTGATGGAGGAGATGTCCTTGCCCTCAGAAGGAGCATCAGTGGGCTTCTCAGTAGCCTCAGTGGGCTTCTCAGTAGCCTCAGTGGGCTTGTCGGTGGGTTTCTCAGTAGCATCGGTCGGGGTCTCGCCGCCGCCGATCTTGATGGTGATGCCCTTGGTATCCTTGATCTGGATGGTGTTCTTACCATCGACGTTGATCCAGTTGCCGGGCTTTACGCCGTACTCCGGATGAGTGTAGCTCTCGAGGAAGTCTACAGTATAAGTACCGTCAGCGATAGCAGCATCGAGGTTTACATCGAACTGTGTCAGCGGATACTGGTCGGACTTCTTGGTCAGGAAGTGAGCGGTCTGCTCATAATCATCGTGACCCATAATGTCTGCAAAGTCAGTCGCCCACTGCAGAAGCAGAACGTCGTTCTTGCCGTTGCCTACCCAGCCGTCACCCTGCCAGTCATCGCTGTGACCCCAGGAAACGTTACCATTACCTACGCTGTACTCCTCAGTGAGGTCGGTGTAGTAACCGAAGCAGTTTACATAGGAAGTGGTCGTGAAGGTGACAGGAGCATCTGCATACGGATCAGCGTCAGCAGTAACTTCCTGCTCAGCAAATGTGCCGCCGTAGTTTACACCCTGGCCGTTGTTACCGAGCTTGATGCTGGTAGAGCTGGTGGTGTACAGGCCGCCGATCTGCTGAACGGACGGAGAAGCGGTGTCAGCTACGAGATACTGAGCAACGGTGAGCTTTGCGCTTGCAGCATCAGCAGCAGAATCGAAGGTAACAGTTGTACCGTCAGCAGAGATGGTACCCTTGCTGGCGGAAATAACCTTCAGATAAGAGCTTACGTCGCCGGTCTTGTAAACGGCGAATGCAGGAATTGTGCTCGCTGCCATGGAAGCGCACATTGCAGCGACAGTCAGTGCAGAAATTACCTTCTTCATAACTATTATTTTCCTTTCTTGTGTGGGTTTTTTGCGGACGTTCCGTCATTGTCCGCAAGGGTCGGGTTACGTCACATCATGAGTTGTCATTTTGTTTCAAGTGATCAAACGGGCAGTTCAGTTACGATCTCTACAACGTACTTCAGGATGTTCAGAGAATCAACCTCGTCTACGGAACCGTTCTTGTCAACATCGGCATTGATCTTGCCCTGAGCTGTGAGGGCTTCACCTACCATGAGGTTCTTGTTCAGCGTGATAACATCAATGATATCGACCTTGCCGCTTTCGTCAACGTCACCATAGACTACCTTGCCGGGATCAGATGTAGGATCTACATTGCCGCCAACAACCACTGCACCGTTTACGACCTTGGTCGCATACAGAGTGCCCTTCTGGTCTGCGTCGATATAGCCTGCCTTGATATCCTTGTTCTTCGTACCGGAGCCTTCCTTCGTCTCACGGTCGATGGCAACGATCTCTACCGGATAGGAGCCGTCAGCTGTTCCTGCCTTTACAGTACCTGTGATCGTAGCGTAAACGCCGTCTGCGGAAACGCAGTACTTAGCATCTGTCTGAGATGTAGAATACGTAATCGTGATGAGACCTGCTGTGCTTGTGTCGGCTACAAACGCAGTTGCCCCTTCAAATTTCTCAACATCGTCTACCCCGTTCTTTGCGATCGCGCCTGCGGATACCTTAACGTTCTCCACAGCCTTCGTATCGTACTTTACTGCGAACTCCATCACGGAAATACCCTGTGCCGGAACCCCATCCAGCGAAATATTCAGTGTGAAGTCCTTGCCTGCTTCTGCAGCCACCTCGTCAGCCTTGATAGTAATTGTGTCTGCTGCCAGTACAGTCTGAGAAGACATAGCTGCGAGCATAGTTGCAGCAGCCAGACCGGCAACAATTTTGCTTACCTTCATTAGTCGTTCCTCCTTCATTGTAATTGGTTTTTGAAGTAATACAAAGCCATATAACCAAAGGAAGCCGCACTTCCTCAAATTATATCCTCATATCATTAAGCGTCAATGCGATGGCCGACAATTCACCGCATATCTACTTATTGTTATTATAGGACAAAATATCACATAAGTCAATAGAAATTATAACATTTTGTGTGGGATGTAAAAAATGCCTATCCCGATTTGTGCACCCTACACAAAGGTTGAAAATATTTTATCCAGAATGCACAAATGCGGTTACGATTTTATTACAGTTCGGTCAGTTGTCCTTACAACTTATTATATATCAGACCCGAAAAAAAGTAAACACTTTTTTGAAAAATCATCATTATAGCCAAAGCAGCCACCCCGTTTTTTATGCTTCTCACAAAGCAAAAAGCAGTGTCGCATATCCGGCACAGCTTTTATGTCCCGAAAATGAATTTGTTCCCGGATCCATGCGATAAACAGCTTTTCCATATTTTCTTTTTCTGTCTGAAAAAGCGCCCGATCGCTTCGCTCCGGGCGCTTTTTTGGGGGGCGGGGCTGCGCCCTGCGACCCCATTTGTGGGGCTCCGCCCCACACCCCGTTTTCGGCTCTTTCCCTGGCGCGTCTTTGCTCCGCCCGCGCAGTCACCGCCCTATGTGGAGAGAGACATGCCTGTACCCTGCGCACCATTTCCAGCTTCGTGCTCCGCCCCCATTCCGGCGGCACGTTCGCCCCATTCCACCCCGTGTCTCAATTCAACTTGATACAAAAAGCCTCTCCGCAACAGCAGAGAGGCGAAAGTTCATATAGTACCGTAATTCTCAAAACAGGATGGATCCGGCGTCACGCTGGCTCTGCGCTTATTCATCCAGCTTCTGATACTCCTCCGGCACGTTGTTCTCGACGATGCGGTTAACAACATCCCAGCCCCAGTTCTTGGCGGTGCCCATCGGAGAGTACGGGATGCCGTGGTTTGCGGCCATCTCATCCGTATACGCATAATACGGCACAACACGCACATCCTTCAGGCCGCCGGTCTCATACTGCGTGATGACCGGTGTCAGCTTCGGCTCCTCGATCGTGAGCACGCCGTCCGTCATGACAATATCAAACAGCGCCATACCGCCGACCATGTTGAAGTTATCCGTCTGCCCGGAGATGAAGTTGCCGAGCGAGTAGTACACAAAGCCCTGCGACCCGTCCGGACGGCTCAGGTACTCCATCGACTGCAAGGTGTGCGGCCCCGTTCCGATGACCACATCTGCGCCCCAGTTGATGAGCTTCTGTGCCAGATCCTTCGACTCCTCCGGCACGGTATGCGTATCCTCCACGCCCCAGTGCGTCGAGACGATCACGCAGTCCACCTGCTCCTTGAGCTCGCTCACCTGCTGCTGGATCAGCTTCTCCTCGCTGGTATACGGGATGCGCATCTCCGAATCCGACGGCAGCGAATAGCCGTTGGTGTGGTCAGTGTAGCCCAGCACGCCGACCGTGATGCCGTTGACCTCGGTCGTGCGGTAGTTGAACATATCCTGATAGTCGCGGTAAACACCCTCCACGATCACACCCGGATGCTTGTCCACCTGCGTATCCCAGTAATCGAGGCAGGCGCGCATGCCGTCCGAGCCCTTGTCGAGGATATGGTTATTGGAAAGGTTGATGATGTCAAAGCCGAGATCCATCAGCTCATCGCCGAGCTCATCCGGAGAGCAGAAATTCAGGTTCGCGCCCGAGATCTCATACTCGCCGCCGCAGATAACGGTCTCCTGGTTGATGAACGCCAGATCCGCCGCGCCGATCTTATCCGCCACATACTGGTAGCAGTAGCGGAAGTTGTAGGCATCCCCGTTCTCGGCATGCTCCGCAGCCGTCCGGTAGACCGCAGAGTGGATCAGGTTATCGCCGACCGCCAGGAAGCTGATCTTGCCGCTCTTCCCGGAGGGCGCCTCTGTTTCCTCCTCGGTGGTCTCCTCCTCCGGAGACGTCTGCGGATCGTTCTTGCCGCCGGAGCGGTCCTCCACGACCCCCTCGCCGGAGTTCACAGCCCGGTTCGGGTCATTCCTGCTTGCACTGCCGCAGCCGGCAGCCGTCAGCATCACACATGCAGCAAGACATGCCAGCATCTTGCGTAATTTCATAGTATCTGCATCCTTTCTGTTTGACGAAACGTCCTTCCGTTCTTTTCCTACAAAAATCCAGTATACCACAAAGCGCCCGAAAATGCAATGCTTTTTCAGGATTTTTCGCAATTCGCCCGAAATATCATCGCATTTTGCCCGGATTATCACAAAACTCACACTTCGCTCTTGTAAAATAAGTTATAATCTGTTATAATAGTAGCAGAGCAATGCGCTCCATTCCAAACAGAAAGGACGTTATCACCATGAGCAAGCTGTTAATTGTAGACGACGAAGTCAACATCCGTGCCGTCGTCAGAGAATATGCAGAATTCGAGGACTACGAAGTAGACGAAGCCGCCAACGGCATGGAGGCGGTCGAAAAATGCCGCCAGAACGACTATGACCTTGTCATCATGGATGTCATGATGCCCAAGCTCGACGGCTATTCCGCCAGCAAGGAGATCCGCAAGACCAAGTCCATCCCGATCATCATGCTCTCCGCCCGCGGCGAGGAGTACGACAAGCTGTTCGGCTTTGAGATCGGCGTGGATGACTATGTCGTGAAGCCCTTCTCCCCCAAGGAACTGATGGCGCGTGTCAAGGCCGTGCTCCTGCGCAGCAAGGCAACAACCGCACCGGCAGCCAGCTCCGAGGAGCGTCTGAAATTCGGCGGTCTCGAGATCGACCTCGCCGGCCGTGAGGTATACGTAGACGGCGTCAAGGCCTCCATGACCCCCAAGGAATACGACCTCCTGTTCTACCTCGTGCGCAACAAGGGCCGTGCCCTCTCCAGAGAGCAGCTCCTCGAAGCCGTCTGGGGCTATGACTTCTTCGGCGACGACAGAACCGTCGATACACACATCAAGATGCTCCGCAGCAGTCTCGGCAATTACCGGAACCACATCGTAACGCTGCGCAGCATCGGCTATAAATTCGATGCTGAAGCGAATTAAGCTCGCCCGCAGGCGTCTGAGCAGCCGCACGCCCTTACAGTTCAAGATCGCGCTATGCTTCGTGCTGCTCACGGTCATCATGGCGGGGCTCCTCTGGCTGCTTGAGGTCGTGCTCCTCGAGCGCGTCTACTACAACACCCGCATCCGGGAGACCGAGGAGATCGCGGACATGCTGCTCGATTCCTTCGAGAACGAAGACCGCGAGACCTTCCGCCAGAAGCTCACCAACGCCGCCGTCAGCAACCAGGTCTGCATCTCGCTGTTCGACAGCAGGAACCGTGTCCCCTATTACCGTGACGTGATGGGCAACAACTGCCTTCTCCACGGCCATGACACGATGATCCTGCAATTTGTCGAAGCCCTCGACCAGAGCGAGGACGGCACCATCCGCCTGAGAGTCTTCAACGAGAAGATCGGCATGCAGACGCTCGTGGTCGGCCGCATCATCGGCACCCAGGACGACATCCAGGGCTGCATCTTCCTGAACACGATCCTCGAGCCCGTCGGTACGACTTTGCACATCCAGAAGCACTTCATCCTCATCCTGACGCTCGTGATCCTGGCCGTAGGCTTCCTCATGGCGCTCGGGCTCTCCAACCGTCTCTCCGTGCCGATCACCAAGATCACCGAATCCGCCAAGCGCATGGCGCACGGCGACTACCAGACCCGTTTTGAGGGCGGAAGCTGCCGCGAGGTAGACGAGCTGGCACGGGCGCTGACCGATGCCGAACGCGAGATCTCCAAGGCGGACTCCATGCAGCGTGACCTCGTGGCGAATGTCTCCCACGACCTGCGCACGCCGCTGACGATGCTCAAAGCCTATGCCGAGATGATCCGCGACCTCTCCGGCGACAACCCCGTGAAGCGCAACATGCACCTCCAGGTCATCATCGACGAGACCGACCGCCTGACCGCACTCGTCAACGACATCCTCGACCTCTCCAAGCTCGAAAACGGCTCCCAGAAGCTCGAGATGCAGACGATCGATGCGGCGACCTGGCTCTCCGACATCATCACCCGCTACAAGGGCGTCTCCGAGCAGATGGGCTACAACATCCACTTCACCCCGGACGAATCCTGCGAGATCACCTGCGACCCCGGCAAGATGGAACGTGTGGTCTGCAACCTCATCAACAACGCCATCAACTACACCGGCGAGGACAAGAACGTCTATGTCCGCCAGGTGAACACCGAGGAGGGCGTCCGCGTCGAGGTACGCGACACCGGCGACGGCATCGAGGAGGACAAGATCCGCAAGATCTTCGACAAGTACTACCGCAGCGAGAACCACAAGCGCGAAGTCGTCGGCACCGGCCTCGGCCTGTCGATCGTCAAGGCGATCCTCAAGCTGCATAATTACACCTTCGGCGTCCAGTCGAAGCTCGGTGAGGGTTCCATTTTCTGGTTTTTGATGAGAAAATGACAATTTTCACAAATCTATCACAATTCTATCACCAAGTTATCATAAAAGTCCGTTATAATTGATGGCGTAGCAAGTATAGCTACCTGATTTACGGTAATAACGTTTCTACCCCAGCGTTATTATGATAAATCCCCAATAATCCCTATATCATGCACAAGTACCCTCCCACCGGAGGGCATTTGTGTTTGTGGCGGGGAGTCCCCGCCGGCAGACGCGTGCCAAGGCATCTTTTGGCGATGGTTTCTCGCACGCGTTGATAGTGTTCATACCGCATGCCCCCAATGCTTCGCAAAGGGGGCATCACTATTCCAGTCAGACAGATGCAAACAGCCTCCCGATCCGCGCCGGGAGGCTGTTCTGATATGCATTTTCCCACATCACGGAAGATACGCGCCATTGAACTTGACGCCGCCCGTGAATTCCTGTGCCCAGTACAGATAGCCGTCCTGCTCTGCCACGCCCACGCCAATGCAGGTATAGGCGCTCTTCAGGATATTCGCCTTATGCGCACTCGAATTCATCCAGGCGTTCACCACCCGCTCCGGAGTGGCAAACCCCATCGCGACATTCTCGCCGCATGTGACATTCGTGATCCCGACCTCCGCCAGAACGGTGTTCCAATCCCTGCCGTCCGGGCGTTTGTGTGTCTCGTCGATCCGTTTTGTGCATTCCTGCGCACGGATCTGCGCGGCCTGGTTCAGCACCGGCGCCGCATACAGCGGATCCAGCCCTGCCTTCTTCCGCTCGACATTGACGAGCCGCACCACTTCATCCGCATATTGCTGGTATTGTGTCTTTCCCTGCGACCCGAGATATTCCTCGAGCGTCTGATTGCTCCCGGCTCCCGCAGCCGCAGCATAGATGAGGATGACCGCAGCATCGGTCGCATTCACAGCACTGTCGCCGTTGACATTGGCCGCCTGCAACTGCGCACTGGAGAGTCCGCTGCTGCGTCCTGCGCCCATCGCTGCCGAAGCGATCAGCACGACCGCCGCATCAGATGCATTCACGGCACCGTCACCGTTGACATTGCCCAGGCTCAGCGCCTGCACCGGGAGCGCCGTCGCCGTCAGCCCCATCATCAGCGCCGCCAACCCGGCAGCCATTCTCTTTTTCATACAGCACCCCTCCTGTGCAAGTGGTTTATGGCCCTATTTCCATTATACAAAAACGCTAAAAAATTACAAGTCTTTTGTAAAATTCCCGCCAACTTTCTCCCATCTGCACAACTTCCCGCCCACTGCTTTGTGCAGTTAGCCATCCCGAAGTTCCGGTCGTACACAGCGCGATGCTCCAAAGCGGGTATGAGGGGTGAGTACCAAACCAAGCCTTATCGACAAAACAAGCGCCGGACAGCAGCCCGGCGCTTTACGCTATTCTCTTACTTCACATAATCCGTGATCTTCGCATCCTCGTTGCCTGCTCCGAGAGCCGCAGCATAGACGAGGATGATCGCGGCATCCGATGCGTTGACGTTCTCGTCGCCGTTGACATTGGCGGCAAGCATCTGGTTCTCCGTCAGCCCGCCCTCATTGCCTGCGCCGATGCTGGCGGCGGCAATGAGCACCTGTGCGGCATCCGAAGCATTGATGAACGTATCCTCGTTGACATCGCCAAGGGTGTAGGTCGGGAACTTGCCGAGCGAGATGAACGGGATGTCGTTCTCATCCGCATAGGTCTTGGCAGTGGAGGGCTCATAGCCCGTGATGGTGCAGCCCTCCGGGAGCGTGAGCTTGGCGGCGGCGACGTCCATATCCGGGTTCAGGATCGTGATGTTTTTCAGGGCGTCGGTGGGCTCGATGGCACTCATACCGAACTTCGCCACATGCTCGCCGAGGACGATCTCCTCCACATTCGGGCAGCTCTTGAAGGCGTTGTAGGGCAGTTCTTCCAGGCCGTCGCCGGTCTCGATGCGTTCGAGTGCAGAGCAGCCATTGGCAAGCTCAACGCCGAGCTTGGTCACGCTGTCCGGAAGGATCAGTTCTTTCAGGGCGATGCATCTCCGGAAGGTGTAGGATTCGATCTCCTTCACGCCCTCCTCGATGGTGATATGCTCGAGCTTGTCGCAGTTGTTGAAGGCGTTGTCGGAGACGACCTCCACGCTGCCGGGGATGGTGATCTTGGTCAGACCACTATCGAGGAACGCCGCCGAGCCGATGATAGTCAGGCTGTCCGGCAGCGTGAGCGTCTGGAGAGCGGTGGAGTTCTTGAAGGTGTAGTTGCCGATCTTCTTCAAGCCGTTGCCGAGCTTGACGGTCTTGAGGTTTTCACATTCTGCAAATGCCTCAAAACCCAGCTCCTCCACGCCGTCGCCGATGGTGACGCTCTCAAGCGCCGAGCAGCGCAGGACGAACTGCGCCCCCACTTCCTTGACGCTGCCCGGAACGGAGATGGAGGTCAGCGAGAAGCAGTCGATAAAGGGGTAATTGCCCAGATCCTCGACGCCGTCCTCGATGGTGACGCTCTCGAGCGCTGTGCAGTCGCCGAAAACGCCGTCGCCCATCTTCTTGATGGTGCCGGGGAGCGTCAGCGTTGTCAGACCGCTTTCCCGGAATGCCTCCTGCCCGATGCTCTCGAGCCCCTCCGGCAGGGTGACCTCCTTCAGCTTGGTGCAGCCGTAGAAGGCGCTTGTTGCGATGCTCTTCACATGCTTGCCGAGCTTGACGGAGGTGATGTCCTCCTGGCCGCGGAAGGCCTCAAAGCCGATCTCCGTGACCTCTGTGCCGTCGAGCTCATCCGGGATCTCCACGGTGCCGCTGATGTTGGCCTCGCAGCTCTGGATGATGGCATGATAGCCCTCGTCATCGGCAACGACACTGTAGTGCAGCCCCTTATAGGTGCCGTCTGTGCCGGCCTGTGCGATGATGGATGCGGTCTCCGGGATGACTGCCACCGGCACGGCGGTGCAGAGCATGGAGAGCGCGGCGATACCTGCTAAAACTCTGTTTTTCATTCTCTCTTCCCCTTTACATGTTTTATAGATGCCCCGCTTGGATAGGAGCAGGACTTACTTCACAAAATCCGTGATCTTCGCGTCAGTGTTCCCCGCGCCGACGGATGCGGCGTAGATCAGGACGATGGCAGCGTCAGAAGCGTTGACATTTTCGTCCTTGTTGACGTCAGCAGCCTGCATCTGTGCTTCGTTCAGGCTGGATTCACCGCCCGCACCCATAGCTGCGGCAGCGATCAGGATAACAGCGGCATCGGAGGCATTGACGATCTCGTCATCGTTGACATTGCCGAGCGCGCGTTCTGTCTCCTGCGGCTCCTCGGAAGTCGGCGCTTCCGCAATGTCCTTGCAGGCGTAGCCGCTGTCTTCGGCGTACTGCTCTACGAAAGAATTCGGCTGTACGTAGAAGGTGCCGTCGAAGGTCGCCGTCTCCGTTTCCGCATCATAGCTGTTGCAGAAGGTAGCACCTGTGCCGGAGATCATGCAGAGGGGATTGGCGATCGTCACGGTGTCGAGCGCCGCACAGTTGCAGAAGGCGTTTTCCCCGATGAGGACGACACTTTCCGGGATGGTGATGCTTTTGAGCGCCGAGCAGCCGCTGAATCCGCCCTCCATGATGCTGGTCAGTG
Organism: Oscillospiraceae bacterium; assembly: GCA_017828885.1. GTDB lineage: Bacteria > Bacillota > Clostridia > Oscillospirales > Ruminococcaceae > UBA3855. Next base: position 14,977 of record JAGADP010000036.1, read on the forward strand.
CCTGCGGGAGCGCTGCGCTCTGCAAAGAGGTGCAGTTCTCGAAGGCATGTTTCCCGATGAACTCCACCTTTTCCGGCACATCCACGGATGTAAGGCTCGTGCAGCCGTTGAAGGCATTCTCATCAATATAGGTGATGCCGTCCGGCATGGAGATACTTGCAAGCTTTTCACAGCCGGCAAATACGGATGCCTGGATGCGTGTCACGCCCTCAGGGATGATGACAGTGGTCAGAGACTTGCAGCCCTTAAATGCGGATTCGTCGAGGATGGTCAGTTTTGCCGGGAGTGTGGCAGTGAGCTCCGGCTCGCTCTTGGCCAGGGCAAATCTCGCTGCGGCTTTGTTTCTCTTGCTGTAGTATTCGAGGATGTTGTTATCCGGCTTTGTGACACACACAAGGCTCTCGCAGCCGGAGAAGGCGCTGCCGGAGAAGGCCACAACACTGTCCGGGAGGAAAACGCACGCAAGGCTTGTGCAGTCAGCGAACAGATTGCTGCTGATGCTTGTAACACCTTCCGGGATGGTGATGGTGCGCAGCGACTTGCAGCCCCGGAAAGCGCCGTCGCCGATGGCTTCGATCGTGTCCGGCAGCGAAACGGTCTGGATCTTCTCGCACTTCGCAAAGGCATCCATTCCGATGAAGGTGCAGCCCGGCTCGATGACGACATTCTTGATGTCATCGGGGAAAGCCGTCCACGGTGCCGGGTGTTCCACGAAGTAGGAGTCCATCTCGCCTGTGCCGCTGATGGTGAGTGTGCCGTTGGCATCGAGATCCCATGTCAGATCGTCGCCGCAGGAATAGGACATCTGGGGTCCCGTGCCCATACTCTCGAACTTGATGCCGTATTTCTCGGCATACGCCTCGGCGGGAGAGCCGTCAAAGCCGGTGATCGAGCCGGAATAGGAGCCTGTTTGGTGCGGCGGATCATATTCCGTGCAGATGGTACCGGAGCCATCATAGATCCTGCATCTCGGGTTCCAGAAGACGATCTCTTTCAGTTCTTTACAATCGCAGAACGCACCGCCATCCACGGAGATCACGCCTTCCGGGATCTCGATCCTTGTCAGCTTCGTACCTGCAAAGGCACCATGGCCGATCGTTGTCACCGTGTCCGGGATGGTGAATTCCGTCAGCCCGGCACAACTGAACAGACTCGCCGGGATGGTGCGGATGCCTGCCGGCAGCTTGATGTCGTTGGTGCTTGTGTAGGAAAATGCGAAGTCGCCGAGCTTTTCCACGCTGTCCGGAACATCTATGGCCGTCAGTCCTTCGTCGTTCATAAAAGCGGCAAGCCCGATCTCCTTGAGGTGAGACGGGAACCGGAATGTGGTGAGCTTGTAGCACGCACATACAGAATAGTCACCGATCCGTTCTACACTGTCCGGGATACTGATAGAGGTCGTTTCTGAAAACCAGTAGAAAGCCCAGTTGCCGATGCTGGTCACACCGTCCTTGACCACGATCTTCTTACAACTCGTCCAGCGGAGGTACCACGGCGCTTTTCCATCGGTCTTATCGGAATAGTCGTACATGTCGCCGGTGCCGCTGATGGTGAGGGTTTTGGCTTCCTCGTCATACTCCCACGTCAGGTTGTCGCCGCACACGCCGGAGGTCGGGTATTCTGCGGCGGATGCCGTGATGCTCATTTCTGCCACCGCTGCCATCGGGATGGCGGTGCAGAGCATGGTAAGGGCAGTCATTGTCGCTGCTATTTGTCTTTTCATGATACATGATTCTCCTTATGAAATGATATGGCGGACATGCGTCCGTATGAACTCCCGCAGCGGGAGCGCATAGCAAAAAAACAGCCGGAGATCCGAGGGATCCCCTTTATAATAAGTAGGAGCGCTCCGCAGCCCATGAAGTGCAGGGGAGATGCGGCGCCTGTTTTGTCTATTCCTACAAAATTGATATGCAAAATGGATATTTCATCCGAACCGCTTGAAAACATCCGGAAAGTATGCTATAATAGAACTGTTCAACGAACTTTGAACGGAAAACCGAAGGAGGAACGAATATGGAACTGATCGCAAGCTTTTCCGTAGACCATACCGCCATCATCCCCGGCATTTTTGTCAGCCGCGTGGATCAGCTCGGCGATGGTCTCATTACGACCTACGACATCAGAGTCACCAGACCTAACCGGGAGCCGGCCATTGATGTAGCCGCGATGCATTCGCTGGAGCACATCATTGCGACCTATCTCCGCAACGATCCCGACTGGAAGGACGAGGTCATCTACTGGGGGCCGATGGGATGTCTGACCGGCTTCTATCTCATCCTGAAGGGCAACCGCAAGCCGCAGGAGATCCACAGCCTGCTCCTGAATGCCTTCCGCTCTGTGGAGAAGGCCGACATCGTGCCCGGCGCGCAGGAGAAGAACTGCGGCAACTACCTGCTGCACAATCTGCCGATGGCAAAGTGGTATGCAGCGAAGTTTGCCGACTATCTCGCCGCCAACGCCGACAAGCCGGAGATCTTCGAGTATCCGAAGACCGAGCGCCTTGTGACGGATGACGGACAGCAGTTCTTTGATTCCTGATGCAGATGCTTTACAGCAGCCCCTCCCCGGCTCGGGGAGGGGCTGTTTTGTGATCAGCGGAGATGCTATATTGAAGCCGCCG
>JAGADP010000037.1 GCA_017828885.1 Oscillospiraceae bacterium
ATCTGATTCCGCAGCAGACAGAAACCGGCAAACGCCGCAAAAACGAGATCGACATTGAAAGAGAATACAGCAATGCCTGTGCCGCACGCGCATCACTGGAGGGTACGGATGACGCCGCAGCCGCATATTTCGATGCCAAAATGGTCGAGGAGCAGAAATGGATCGACACAGTACAGACGATGCAGGAGTCTGCACTGGCACAAGAGGAATTCGTTGTCTATTATCAGCCGAAATATGACCCGCGCACAAATGAACTCCGCGGTGCAGAAGCACTGATTCGGTGGCAGTCGCCGGAGCATGGGTTCATTTCTCCGGGGCGCTTCATCCCGATTTTTGAAAAGAACGGCTTCATCACCGAGATCGACCACTACATGCTCCAGCATGTGGCGAGAGACCAGCGCCGCTGGCTGGAGCAGGGCTTCCGCTGCGTGCCGGTGTCGGTCAATGTCTCCCGTGCACACTTCATCGAGAGCGACCTTGCCGAGCAGATCCGCGACCTGGTGGATGCCGAGGGAACGCCGCACGAGCTGATCGAGATAGAGCTGACCGAGAGCGCCTTCTTCGATGACAAAAAGGCGATGATCCGCACGATCCTCAGGCTCAAGGAATACGGCTTCGCGGTGTCGATGGACGACTTCGGCTCCGGCTATTCCTCGCTGAATTCGCTCAAGGACATGCCGCTGGACGTGCTCAAGCTCGATGCAGAATTCTTCCGGGGTGAGGAAGCCGGCACCGACCGCGGCGAGATCGTGGTCTCCGAGGCGATCAAGCTGGCCAAGAACCTGCACATGCGCACCGTCGCCGAGGGCGTCGAGGTCAAGGAGCAGGTGGACTTCCTGGCCTCCCAGGGCTGCGACATGATCCAGGGCTACTACTTCGCCAAGCCCATGCCGGGAGCGGAGTATGAAGGCCGGATGAAAGCAAGCCCCCAGGCTGATGCCGTTCAGGCCGAAGAAGCGCAGCAGACTGCTGTTCTATGAGAATGCCCCCTGCTTTTCCGGAAGCAGGGGGATTTTTGCAGGGAGATGCCCGCGGCGGTTTTGTTCATTTAGCGGTTTCTGTTAAAATTTATGACAAATTTGTCAAAAGGGCTTGACAAATTGTATTGTTTTTAGTATAATGATATTATATACTATGGCAAAAGTAAATATATATAAACTATGAACGGGAAGAAGCAAAAGCAGACTACGAAAAGGAGGCGTTATCATGCTGGATTTCAGAATTGCGACATTTTTGCAGCTGTGCGAGACGAGGAGTTATACCAAGACCGCAAAGCTGCTGGACATCACACAGCCGTCCGTGACGCAGCATATCAAGTATCTTCAGAAGAAGTACAATTGCAAGCTGTTTTCCTATGAGGGCAAGACATTGCACCTGACGCCGGAGGGCGAGTATCTCCGTCGGCAGGCCGAAGCCATGACCAAGATGAGTGCCAAGGTCGTTGCCGACCTGCAGCGTATGACCCAGCAGCAGGCGGAACTGCGTTTCGGCTATCCGAGAGAGCTCGGCGAGAAGGCTGCTGCCGGCATTGTGACACGGCTGATGTCTCAGCAGAGCATGAGCATCCTCCTCGAAACAGGCAGCACAGAGGAGCTACTGCGCCGGCTCGAAAACGGCCAGCTTGACGCCGTTCTGTGCGATAAATTCTGCGCGCTGCCGCATCTGGCGAGTGCGCCTGCCGTCAAGGTGCGTTTCGGCTGCTTTGCCGCGGAGACCTTTGCGGCCACATCCCCGACCTTCAAGCGGATGCTGACAAAGCCCCTCCTGCTCCAGGACGAGGGCGCCGGCGACCGCGCCGTGCTCGGCCATCTGCTCCAGAAAAAAGGCATGAGCTTCAATGATTTTGACACGGTGACATGCAGCAATTCCGCCGCCGTCCTGCAAGGCATGGCTGCCGCGGATCTCGGCGTGCTGTTCGGCTATGCCCCGGCGATGGAACAGAAGGGCATCGCCCCCGTTTCGATCGCCGATATGACCGAGGACAGACCGCTGCTGTTCCAGTTCCGCAAGGACGGGATGGACACGGAGGAGTGCCGGAATTTCTTTGAGGCATTCCGCAGCGCGTGGGCAGACTGGTTTGCCAATGCGGAACAATGAGCGTTCCCGACTATATTTGAAAATTCAAGGCAATACCGTACAAAGGACAGTGCGTCAGATGCGCTGCAGATGTTTCGTCAGATTGTACAGTGACGAAGACGCGATACTTTATGTATCGCAATGAGGAACTGTGCAAGATGGCGGAATAGATGCAAGCAGATGACGTGCTGAGCCGTCAGGCGGTCTTTGTGCGGTGTTGCCTCAAAAATGTACAGAGCTGGGTGCAGTGCGCCCGGCTTTGTCTGTGTGAGGTGCAATTCTGATGAAGAAAAGACTGATCCCGCTGCTGCTTTGTGTGGCAGCACTGACCGGGTGCAGCGGCAATACCCAGAGTGACGCAAGCCTGCCGCCCCTTGACAGTATGATCGTCGAGGAGACACAGCCGGCGACGCAGAAGGTCTACGCCGGCCTGATCTACTATGTCACCGACCACGGCACAGTCGATGCCGCCGGGATGACGAGCTGGAAGGCCGATCTCGAAACGATGGGCAACACCTGGAAGGCCGATGTCCTCGCCTCCGTTCCGGCCGCCTCCGACACGATCCTCGTGCTCAACGCGCCGACCGAGGACATCACCCAGAACGACCTGAATGCGCTCGATGCGCTGTTTGACGCGGGTGGCCACATGCTGCTCGTCATGCCGGCCAACGCGTCCGAGGTGCGCTATAAGTACATCGAACGGGCGCTCGAGGAGTTCTGCATCCGCATGGACTACGACCTCGTGACCGACCCGGCGGAGGGGCATACCGCAGAAAACAACGCCGTCCTGATGACGCGCATCGGCACCCCGGACGGCATGTCGCTCGATGAGAAGTACTATTCCGCTCCGCTGATGCTCGACAACGCGCGCAGCTTCTCCTTCTTCTACAACGAGGGCTATGGCAGTATCAAGATGGACGGCTTCCTCGAGACGGACATCACCGCGATCGGCACGCCCTGCGGCGGCACCGAGGACGACCCGGAGACCTTTGAGGGCACGACACTCAAAACCATGCTCTATGCAAGAGATGAGAAGCGCCTGAACGCGTCCGTCGTGGCCGTGGGCAGCGGAAGCTTCCTGACAGATGCCAAGTACAAAGACGCCCTCTCCGAACAGCCCCTCGGCTGGGTGACGGCGACCGTGCCGTGGATGATCTGGCTCAACAACCGCGACTGAGAAAGCACTTACAAACAGACAAAAACGACCCGACCGGGGACAGCAGATCCGGTCGGGTGTTTTTCAGGCGTTTTAAAATTCAGGCGTTTTGTTTTTCAGGCGTAAAAATGAACGTTATTCCTTGTTCGGATCCAGGAAAGAGGTCGGATCCGAAAACTGCTTGGCGCCGCAGTTCGGACAGAAGCGCTGCCCGGCCTGGAGGTACTTGCCGCAGTTGTTGCAGATGGCAGCACTGTCAAGAGCGACCAGCTCCGCTCTCGAAATGGCGATCTGCGCTCTGGCATCCGCGATCTGTGCGAGCAGATCTGCAAACTCAGGAGCAGCCTTGGTGCCGTACAGCTCCTCGAACTTCTTGCCGAGCTCGATATAGCCCGCATTCAGACGGCTTTCGGCCTGGGAAATGGTGTTCTTGAGCTTGATGTACTCAGCGACCTTCTTGGAGCCGTCGAGTGCGCCCTTTGCAAGAGACTCTGCGCCGTTCAGGACGTCATCGCCGAGCTTGCTGAGTGCGCTGGGAATGTCTTTCATTTCCATGGGTAAACCCTCCTACTGTAAAAAGATTTGCAGCACCGCCGCTGCGCGGCCTGTTGCTGTATACAAGTTTAGCATAGATCCGCCGGAATGTCAAGCGTATTCTGCGAAAATTAACAGAATTGACAAGGATTGTGATTGGCGTGTAAATTGCGGGGGGCAATATGTAATCATTCGGGGAGGAGTGGTATCATTTTGACAATGCAGCGCTCAGGAAAGTCTCTCTTTTTCCCCTGCACCCCCTGCGCTGTTTCTGCATATACTGCACCACAGAAAGGAGCGGATCAGTATGTGTGGGATCGCAGGCGTGATCGCCTTTGGAGAGAATTTACATGACCAGGAGCGCATTTTTGCGCGGATGCAGGATGCCATCGTGCGCCGCGGGCCGGATCAGCGGGGGATGCTGGTCACGGCGCATGCGGCGCTCATCCATACACGGCTTGCCGTCATCGACCCGGAGCACGGACGGCAGCCCATGCACAGGAGCTACCGGGACGAGGTCTATTCCATCGTCTACAACGGCGAGCTCTACAACACCGACGAGATCCGGCAGGTACTTGCCGAAAAGGGCTGCCGGCTCACGACCCGTTCGGATACGGAAGCCGTCCTGATGGCGTATGCCGTATTCGGGGCGGACTGCGTGAAGCTGTTCAACGGCATCTTTGCCTTTGCCGTCTGGGAGCAGAAACAACAGCGGCTCTTCCTCGCCCGCGACAGGATGGGCGTCAAGCCGCTGTTCTATCATCTGTCACCGGAAACGCTCATCTTCGGCTCGGAGCTGCCCTGCCTGTTGGCGCACCCGGATGTGCCGCATGAGGTCGGCATCGAGGGCGTGAGCCAACTTCTGCTCTTCGGCCCCGGACGCATCCCGGGCAGCGGCGTGTTCCGCGGCATCGAGGAGCTCAAGCCCGCGGAGTGTGTCTTCTACACGCAGGAACACGACTTGCAGAAACGCAGCTACTGGACACTCGAAGCCAAGGAGCACCCCGACAATTTTGCCCAGACCGCCGAGCATGTGCGCTTTCTCGTGACCGATGCCATCCGGCGGCAGCTCGTGTCGGATGTGCCGCTCGGGACATTCCTCTCCGGCGGTCTGGATTCGAGTCTGATCTCGTCGGTGGCGGCGCGGGAATTTGCCAAAGACGATAGAACGCTGCACACCTTCTCGGTCGATTACCGCGACAACGACAAGTATTTCCGGAAGAGCAAGTTCCAGCCCAATTCTGACCCTGCCTATATCCGAACGATGCAGGACTATCTGCATGCCGAGCATCACTGGACAGTTCTCGACACGCCCGCCCTCGCCGAAGCGCTCTATGCGGCGACGGATGCGCGCGGCCTGCCGGGCATGGCGGATGTGGATGCGTCTTTGCTGCTGTTCTGCAAGGAGATCCGGGAGCATGTGACGGTTGCGCTCTCCGGCGAGTGTGCCGATGAGCTGTTCGGCGGCTATCCGTGGTACCGCGACCCGGAGATCCGCGCGGCCTACGGCTTCCCGTGGTCGCAGAGCACCGCCTATCGCCTTGGTTTTGCACAGCCGGAGATCGCCGGAATGCTGCGGGAACGTGCGGATGTGGATCGGGAATATCAGGAGACCCTTGCAAAAGCGGCATTCCTCCCCGGCGAAACGCCCACAGAGCGCCGGATGCGGGAGATGATGCGGCTGAACCTCGACTGGTTCATGCAGACGCTCCTCGACCGGAAGGACCGCATGAGCATGTACAGCGCCCTCGAAGTCCGGGTGCCGTTCTGCGACTATCGCATCGCGCAGTATCTCTACAATGTGCCGTGGGCGTACAAGGAGTATCAGGGCTATGAGAAGGGGCTGCTCCGCGAGGCGATGCGGGACTATCTGCCGGAGGAGATCCTCTGGCGGAAGAAGAGCCCCTACCCCAAGACCCACAATCCCGCCTATCTGGCGGCAGTCACGGCGATGCTCCGGGAGCGCCTTGCAGAGCCGGATGCGTCCGTCTTGCAGCTTGTCACACGGGCATCGCTGGAGCGCCTGCTCAGCGGCGAGGACAATGTGCAGTGGTACGGCCAGCTCATGACCCGCCCGCAGACGATCGCCTACTTTGTGCAGTTGGACTACTGGATGGAGCGGTTCGGGGTGAAGATCACGCTATAAAAGCCCCGCTTTTTAGGGCAGAGCCCTATCAGGTACTGGTTGTATCGCCGCATAAAGGCGGCGAGGAAAGGCATCCTCAGCGGCAGGGTAGGGGACGCTCTCTCTTGCAGAGCGTCCCCTCTTTGAAAAAAGCCCCACTGGGGCTTTTTTCAAATTCACCCCTTGCATTGGCTTTGCATAAGCGACCAGCAGCGCTCGTTCCTCGCTGGCTGTCTGCTTACGCCTTCGGATTCAGGGGATTTCGCTCACTGCGGTGAGCGACAAGGGGACTCTGTCCCCTTGCCCCCTGCAAGCTTTTTTTACGAAAAAAAGCTTGAGCAAAAAAACGAGATTTGGCTCCGCCGGTTTAATCCTGCCTCTTCCTCCCGCTGCTTGGGCATTCCCATAAAGGTGCAAGCTGTTGACAGCATGCAACATCTGTGCTATACTGATAATAACGCAACACCACAGAAAGGAGCCGCCCCATGCCGCAAGAGATCCGCTCATTCAGCCTGTTTGCACCCGAGGATGCAAAGCCCTGCACGTCCCTCAACGAGACCACCGTCAATGACCTGTCGCTCGACTATCTCAGCCGCCGTCTTGCCAAAAATGACACCGAGCAGGCGACGCTGTTCCGCATGCTCCAGGAGCTGCCGACCGATCTGGCCACCGTACAGTGGCGGCAGGCGGTCTACCGCGATCTGCGGGAGGATCCGGCCTTCTGCGCCGCCCTCATGGAGATCTTCGACGCCATGCAGTTCGGCGCCCTCGACGACGGCTATGCCAACTACAGCAATTCCGGCATCTTGCAGCTCATCGACCGGGTGCGTACCCTCGAGCAGTACTGCACCGCCATCTCCTCGATCAGGGAGCTGCTCAAAGGCAGAACGTTCCGCTCCGAGGCGATGCAGCAGTTCTCGCAGTTCATCACCGACATCTACGAAAGCAGCGGCTTTTCGGCACTTTCTGAGGACATTCGCGTGCTCGGCGACGACATCCTCTGCATCAAGAGCATGACGCTCGGGGTCAATTTCGACCACAATTTTGCCCCGGCCGAGGTCGGCATTCTCTCGCTGAATACCTACGAATTCGGCGAAAAAGGCTTCCTCGAAAAATTCATCCAGTTCCACCGCAAGCGCCACCCCGAGGACAAGGATCTGAAGCAGTTCACGATGGTCACGCACACCAAACCGGCGGAAGCAAAGGAAAATCTGCTGATGAACAATCTGAACCGTCTCATCGAGGAGATGCTCCCGACCGTGACGACCAAGCTCCGCCGCGTCCTCAAACGCTACTCGGACATGAGCGGCATTCTGCTCTCCCGGCTCGGGGACGAGCTGCTGTTCTATGCGCGGTTCATCGGGCTCGAGCAGCGCCTGACGGAGAAAGGCTATGCCTGCACCATGCCGGACTGCACCACGCAGGACACGCATCTGCGCGGTTTCTACAATGTCAAGCTGGCGCTCTGCAAGCTCGACGGCATCATCGGGAATGAGATCATCTGCAACGATGTCGATTTCACACAGGCGCATACGATTCTGCTCCTGACAGGCCCCAACCAGGGCGGCAAGACCGTTTTCACCCAGGGCATCGGGCTGGCGTTTCTGCTGGCACAGCACGGCGTGTTTGCGCCCTGTGCGGAGGGACAGCTCCGGCTCTGTGACGGGATCTTCACGCATTTTCCGGCCGATGAGAACCGCACGGTATCCTTCGGACGTCTCGGCGAGGAGGCCGTCCGCTTCCGGGAGATCTGTGCCGCCGCCACGGCGGACAGCCTGCTGCTGTTCAACGAATCCTTCACCACGACCAGCCATACAGAATCGCTCTACATCGCCAGAAATGCGCTGCAATACCTCTGCGTGCTCGGTGCCCGGACATGCTTCAACACCCACAGGCACGAGCTCGCTGCCGACCCCGATGCACTCCGGACGGAGCAGGCGGTCTGCGGTGCGGTGAGCATTGTCATGGGCAAGCGCGGCACCCCGGAGGCCTATCGTGTGAAGGAAGCTCCGCCTGACGGCATCAGCGACGCCAAAGCCATCGCCGAGCAGTACGGGATCACGTTCGGGCAGCTTTGCGGAGACACCCAAGCATGAGAATAGCATAAAACAGCCCCTCCCATTCGCCGGGAGGGGCTGTTGTCATTTCAGTTTTAAACAGGGAAAGATACGAGGATCTCTACCACATATTTCAGAATGTTGAGGGAATCCACTTCGTCCACACTGCCATTGTTATCCACATCGGCATTGCGCTTGCCGGCATTGGTGATCGCTTCGCCGACCATCAGGTTCTTGTTCAGCGTGATGACATCGAGGATGTCTACCTTGCCGCTGAGATCCACGTCACCGTAGACGATCTTGTCGTTATCGGTCGGATCTTCGTTCGGATTAGTCGGCTCATCGCTGGGATCCGGATCGGTCGGAGGCGGTGCGAGCGGCTCGGTCGGATCGTCCTTGGGCTCAGTAGGCTTTTCTGTGGGCTTCTCGGTGGAAGGCTGCTCCGGATCCGGCTTTGCGTTTGCGGATGCATCACCAAATGCCTCGGTGCCGTCCGGCTCGATGCCGTAGTACAGCTCGCCATTGACATAGACCGGAACATACTTGGTCACGACGCCGGTCACCTTGCCGGTGGCATCCTCAGTGCCCTTGGCGGTGAGAATGTCCTTGTTGGAGAAGTCGTTGGAGCCGTCCCAGCCGTCCTTGTAGTCCGGCAGAACGAATGCCAGCAAGATCTCGCACTGCTGCATGCCCTCGGATACCGGCAGAACAGCGCGGCCATCCGGGAGGTTGACCTCTACATAGTAAATATCGCCGTCATAGTGCTTGATCTCGGAGATCTCCGCGGACTTGATGCCCTTGCCGGAGTACATTGCACTCTGGTCGCGGTCGCAGCGGACAACGACCTGTGTCGGATCGAGCCCCATTGCCTTTGCCTCGGAGAGATCCATAAAGTACTTGAAGCTGATGTTATCCTGGACTCTTGCCGGCCATGCGGAGTGGTTGGTGATCTTGAAGCTGACTGTTGCGCCCTGTGCGCTGATGCCCTTGTTGAGCGCTTCAACGTAGAATTCCGGTGCGTCATGCTCTTCCTTCGGCGGGAAGGACGGATCGGACTTGCCGCCGTATTCGTCGAGCATCTTGTAGAGGAGCGCCGTGAAGCCGGCATTGTAGTCGGTCGCTACTTCGTTGTTGATGTAGTTGTTGCGGTCATCCACATATTCACCGTCCTGGGTCGGGCCGCCGACGAGTGCGCCGTAGAGGATGTGGCGGTTCAGAACGGGTGTGTAGATGTCATTCTTCCACGAGCCCGCAGCCGTTCTGTGGTGGGCGTTGCGGGGTGCATTTTCACCATAGCCGACAACATAGCTGTGACCGGTCGGGTTGTCGCCGAGCACGTAGTCGATCTGCTGCTTGTAGAACTTCTGGTAAGCCTCGGTATTCTGTCCCTTGAGGACGGTGTCGTTGGCAACTGCTGTGAGGAAGCCGGCCGTCTCGGCATATCTTGCACAGCCCCAGTTGTGGACATAGAGCAGACCGTTCTTGTCATTCTCCACGCGGGCGCAGGTGTTCACCAGATAGTCGATATGCTTCTTCACATGGTCGATATAGGTCTGGTCGTTGGTGTTCTGCGCATAGAGGAGCATCGCGCCCTGCATGGTGTCGTCCCAGCAGTGGCACCAGGTGTATTTCAGGCAATCCTGTCCAAGCTCCTTGTCCAGGTGACCAATGTAGGAGGTCGCCTTGTCGAGGTAGTCCTTGTCGCCGGTCGCCTTGTAGAGCCAGTTGGCGGCATAGAACAGCTCGTCATAGAAGTGGCTCGAACGATAGAAGCCGGAGGCATCGCTGTCGTTGTAAACGTCATCGCTCTTGGAGGCATCTGCCAGCTTGAAGATGTTCTTGGCGGATTTCAGATAGCCCTCACGCTTGGAATCGTCCACTCTGCCGTCCAGTGCGCAGTAGCCGGCAGCCAGTGCTGCTGCCATGCCGCCGAAGACGCAGGAGCAGCCCTCAGAGGCTTCGAGTGTCGCACGGCATTCCTCCAGAGAGGTGCCGGCATCGCCCATGCCGTACTCATACAGCTCCGCAGGGCCCCACCAGGTATGATCCTTGGTGCCGTTGCCGACCTGGTACACAACGGAAGTGCCCTTGTCGCAGCGGACGAAGTAGTCCATGACATATTCGAGGTTGTTGACGTAGTTTGTCATCTCGCCGGACTGCTCCACGCCGTCCGGGTACTGGTACAGACCCCACGCCAGCATGGAAGCGGAGTAGGCCATCGGAAGGTTGAACTTCACATGGTCGCCCGCATCATACCAGCCGCCGTCGATCTCGTCAACGGTGTTGGAATCGGCCTTCCACTCGACGCGGTTCCACTCCGGGAGATGTCCTGCCTGCTGACATTCGTAGAAGAACAGGGACATCTGGAGCGCACTTGCGTAGTCCGGATTTCCCGCAGCACCTGTTTCCACCGTTGCAGCCGGCAGAGATGCTGTCAGGAGGCTTGCCGCCAGTACAAGACTGGTCAGTCGCTTTTTCATAAAAAATTTCCCCTCTCGTAAAATAAAGTACATATTTAGGTGATTCTATCATACCACAAAAATGGGGAAATGTCAAGGGGAAAAGGTGCTTTCAAGGCGTTTTGGCATTTGCGGTGCGGCGGATCACTCCACCAGTTCACCGGCGATCGTGGATAATAGATCCCGGTGCTTTTTTGACAACATTCGGTAGTTGTCGATCAGCTTCATTTCCGCTGTGCTCAGATCATAGGGCGAAATTCGCTCAGCTTCTGCGTGTCCGATGAGATAATCCACGGTCGTTTCAAAATAATCCGCAATGCGGATGAGCGTGTCAATATCGGGCTCGATGTTATGGTTTTCGTATTTGTTGATAGACTGCTGTGAAACGCCAATGACCTCGGCAAGCGCCTGCTGGCTGATACCGCGCTGATTTCTCAGGTTTTTCAAGTTTTTGATCATATTATCACCCACTACCATCATAACACCTTGCGATTGTTATGTAAAAAACTTTACGGTTGTTATTGACAACAACTTAGAGTTGTGGTATAATAATATTATACAATTCGCCAAAATGATCCGGTGAGCAGATAAGGGGGTTATAATATGAGCACTGCAAAGCCAAACCGCATTATTCCTTTTCAATATAGCGGCACTGAACTGGAGGAAATGTTTATTAAGTGGATCATCTCATTTGAGGATTCTCCGATTGATTCAGCAGCAGCCGACATTGTCAGCTTTGTGCCTGTATTGTATCCGGCATATCAGTTTATATTCAAATACAACGCCAAATGGTCGGCAACAAGTATTTGGGAACACGATGAATCTTATACGGAATATGAGTCGAAGACTTTTTTTGTTGATAAGCATGGATATG
>JAGADP010000038.1 GCA_017828885.1 Oscillospiraceae bacterium
CACGGGCTTTACCATCGACGAAGATGCGCCATACTATACCGTGCAGGACGGGGTGGTGTATAACAAGGAGCTCACGAAGATCGCCAGCTTCCCGCGCGAACGCACGGAATACACCGCCCCGGAGACGATCACTTCCATCGACCCGAAGACGTTTGCTTATGCGAAGCTCCAGTCCGTCACCCTCCCGGAGGGCATCACCGAGATCCCGGAGCAGGCCTTCTACCGTTGCCTGAGTCTGGAGACAGTGAACCTCCCGGACAGTGTGCAGACGATCGGGAAAAACGTCTTCCGGGAGTGTCAGTCGCTTGGGTTTATCCGCCTGCCGCAGAGCTTGCAGACGATCGGTGCGGTGGCATTCGGGCACTGCGATGCGCTGGAGCATGTCGCTTTCCCGGATGGCTTGCAGGAGATCGGTGAAGGGGCATTCTGCGATTGCGTTTCTCTGCGCGAGATCATCCTTCCGGACAGCGTGACGAAGCTCGGCACGAGCGTATTCTCAGGCTGTACCGCTATGCGCAAGCTGCGCCTTTCCGCAGGGCTCACAGAAGTGGAATGTGAGAAAAGCTGGCTCTGCTGGGATGGTCTGGAAGGCTATGACGAGAACAATGAGCCGATCTATGGCGGCGGCGCGGATGTTGTTTACAACAGCATCGTTTCAGGCTGTGATTCGCTGGAGACGCTCATCATCCCGAAGGAGATCACCAAGATCGGCGAGGGCACCTTCATGGAACAGCCCATCCGCGACACCTGGTACACCGGTACCGAGGAGGAATTCCTGCTGCTCTTGCAGAACGAGCAGCCCAATGAATATGGCACAGTACACTACGGCTATGACGAGAGCTCCGAGCTCCCCGGCGACCTGACGCTCGACAATGAATTCTCCGTGCTCGATGTGGTGTACATGCAGCGCTATCTGCATGGGCTGTATTCGCTGAACGGCGCCGCCTTCCAGAATGCCGACCTCAACGGCGACGAGACGGTGGATGTGTTCGACTTCGCGCTTATGAAGCGGGCGCTCGTGAATGGCACTGTATAACACTTTACTGAAACAGGGCTTGCTTTTTTCAGCATTTTCCTGTATAATAGTAGCATAGGGCAGCATGCTGCCGAAATCTGCTCCGGTCTGTGCCGGAGGAAGGAGTACTACATGAAATTCAGTAAAATGCACGGCATCAGCAATGATTACGTCTATGTCAACGGCTTCGAGGAGACCGTCAATGACCCGGAGAAGGTCTCCATCTACGTCAGTGACCGCCGCTGCGGCATCGGCTCTGACGGCCTGATTTTGATCCTCCCGTCTGAGGTCGCCGACTGCCGGATGCGCATGTTCAATGCCGACGGCTCCGAGGGCATGATGTGCGGCAACGGTATCCGCTGCGTGGGCAAGTACGCCTATGACCACGGTATCGTGAACAAGCCGGAGCTCTCCGTGGAGACCAAGTCCGGCATCAAATACATCACCCTCCAGATCGAGAACGGCAAAGCGACTGGTGCAACAGTCGATATGGGCAAGGCCATCCTGCGCCCGCGCGAGATCCCGGTCAATGCAGACGGCGAGGACTTCGTGAAGCAGACCCTCACCGTGCAGGGCAAGGATTACACCGTCACCTGTGTCTCGATGGGCAACCCGCACTGCATCATCTTCATGGAGGGCGACCCGATGGAGCTCCGCCTCGAGGACATCGGCCCGGATTTCGAAAACAACACGCTCTTCCCGGAGCGCATCAATACGGAATTTGTCCGCGTCATCGACGATCACACGCTCTTCATGCGTGTCTGGGAGCGCGGCAGCGGCGAAACATTCGCCTGCGGCACAGGTGCCTGCGCTGTGGCTGTGGCAGCCGTCCTCAACGGCTACTGCAAGCATGACGAGCCGATCACGGTCAAGCTCCGCGGCGGCGACCTGTCCATCGTGTGGAAAACAGACGGCACCGTCATGATGACCGGCTCCGCGACCCATGTCTTTGACGGCGAGATCGACCTCTCCCCTATCGAGTAAGCGATGAACAAAGCCGTCAAGATCCTGCTTGGCGTTGCAGTCGCGCTGTTTGGCATTTTTCTCCTACTCTGCATAGCGACCGTCGGCATCATGCGCGCCAACTTTGCACGGGGTGAATATCCCGACCGCCGCTTCTACAGCTACTACTGGTTCGATCCGGACTACAGCGATACACACACCCGTGAAAACGTGCAGTTCAACTCCGGAAAAAATACGCTGCAAGGGTACATTTACGGGCTGGAGAACCTCGAGGACGGCGACCCGAACGGCCTGATCGTCTTTGCGCACGGCATCGGCGCCGGCCACGAGAGCTATATCAACCAGCTCCTATGGTTTGCCGACCGTGGCTGGGTAGTCTTCGCCTACGATGCCACCGGCTCCTGCACCAGCGAGGGCAGCGGCACGGTCGGTCTGGTGCAGTCGGCGCTCGATCTCGATGCAGCACTGAGCTTTGCCGCGCAGGATGAACGCTTCGCCGGGCTCCCGGTCTGCCTTCTCGGCCATAGCTGGGGCGGCTATGCGGTGTGCAGCGTGCAGAACTTCGACCACGATCTGACTGCCGCCTGTTCCCTCTCCGGCTACGCCTACCCGATGGAGATGCTACAGCAGGGCGCCGAATACGCCGTGGGTAAGCCGCTTTCCGTGGTGTTCCATCCCTTTGCATGGGGCTACAACAAGGCCATGTTCGGCAGCAACTCCGACCTCAATGCCGTGGACGGGATCAACCGCTCCGGCATCCCGGTGCTTGTCATGCACGGTGAGAAGGATACGACTGTTCCCTACGAGAAGATCTCCGTCCTCTCCAAACAGGCGCAGATCACCAACCCGAATGCCCGCTTCGAGACGATCACGGGTCCGTACGCCACGCACAACAGCTTTCTGAGCAGCGATGCGGCCAATGTCTATAAGCAGGAATTCAACGCACAGGGGCAGGCGCTCTCTGACCGGTACGACGGGAACATCCCTGACAATGTCCGGGAGGAGGCCTACGCCAATGCAGATAAGCCCCTCATCAATGAGGTCAATGAACCGCTCCTCGAGGAGATCGAGCAATTCTATCTCGATGCCATCGGATCATAATATGATTCCCCTTTACCCCAATAGACAAGTATCGTCCCCCTCCTCTGCTTGCGGGGGAGGAAGTGGTTTAAGGGGGCTGCGCCCCCTTAAACCACCTTTTCTATTTTTGTTTTGAGGATCATAAGAAAAGCCCCTGTTCCACGCAAAAGCGGAACAGGGGTTCTATTACTTCATATGGACATCCATCTGCGGGTAGGGAATGCCGATGCCGTTCTCATCGAAGGCCGCCTTCACCTGCTCATGCAGATCATAGTACAGATCCCAGTAATGCTCGTGCATCGTCCACACCTGTACATATAGCACCACCGCGCTGTCGCCGAGCTCACCGATCCGGATGAGCGGCGGGGTGTCCTTGAGCACATAGCTGCTTTTCAGCAAAATCGCCGCGATCAGATCCTTGGCCTTTGCTGCATCCGCATCATAGCAGATGCTGAATTTCAGATCCAGACGCCGGCGGGGATCCTCGGAGTAGTTCAGCACGACCGCATCCGAGATCTTGCCGTTCGGGATAAAGACCGAAGTCCCGTCCGGCCGCCGCAGCTTCGTCTGAAGAATGGCAATGCTCTCGACCGTGCCGGTGATGCCGGCGATTTCCACGAAATCCCCGACCTTCAACGGTCTGGAAAACAAGATCAGGATGCCGCCCGCAACGTTGGACAGGCTGTTCTGCAAGCCCAGCACAACGGCCAGCCCCATCGTACCGATCACCGTCACGATGGATGCCATCGGCACCTGCAATACCGAGAGAACGATCACACCTACCAGCACATACAGTGCCACCCGGATGAAGCTCTGCACAAAGCCCACCGCAGTAGGATCGGCGTTCGTGCGCTTGATGGCGCGTGTCATGCCCTTTGTCAGGAGGTTGGCGATGAGAAGCCCAAGCAGTAGCACCACAAGTCCCGCCACCAGCGAGGGCAAACGCTGCCGCAGGAAGTCGATCGCCTGTGTTGCCAGAGAACCGAGATGCTCCGTCTCCTCCGTGATCACGGAGAGCGCTTCCGTTGCATCAGTCATGTGTTTCCTCCCATCCGAGCAGCAGATCAATGCCTGCTGCAAGCTGCGGATCCTGCTCACGGTCTACATCAAACGGATCCACATTTTCACCCGGCTCCACTTCCAGATCCGGTTTCAGACCAACACCGTGATAGCACTCCGAAACGGTGGTCTGATAGGTCGCGACTGTCAGCGTCAGACCGCCTCCGTCCTCCATGCGCTTGGTCGTCTGCATCACGCCCTTGCCGTAGGTAGTAGTGCCGACGAGCTTTGCCTTGCCAAAATCGCGTAGCGACGCCGAAAACAGCTCCGCCGCACTGGCAGTGGCACCATCCACGAGCACAGCCATCGGCATGTCAAGCTCTACCGCATCGGAATAGATGACCGTCTCGGTCTTGCCGTCCTGGTAGGTCGCCGTGGCGATAACGCCCTCAGGCAGCAGTGGATCGAGCATTTTCTCGAGCGATTTGAGCAAGCCGCCCGTGTTACTGCGCACATCAAACAGCAGATATCGTGCACCGCTCCCGAGCATTTCGTCGAGCGCCTGCTGGAACTGCTCTGCGGTATTCTCCCGGAAATTGGTGATGCGGATATAGCCGATCTGGCCGTCGAGCATCTGGTAGAACACGGTACTCGAGTCATAGTAGCGGCGTGTGATGTTGATCTTCCGCTCCAGACCATTCCGGATGAAGGTGATCTGCACGTCCGATCCCTCTTCGCCGCGTATGTTTTCCACAGCCATTTCATAGCCGATCTCCGTGACAAGCTCACCGTTGACTGCTGTGATAATGTCGCCTTCTTCCAGACCAGCCTCGTCCGCAGGTCCGTTTTCCTCGACACGGCGAATCTCGATATTCCCGTCATCGTTCAGGCGCGCATAGATACCGATGCCGCTTTTCAGACCAGCTTCTTTCGTGACCAGCTCATCAAACTCCTCCGCGCTGAGGTATCTTGAATAGGGATCCCCCAATCCGGCCACATAGCCCTTGAGCACCCCGTCCATGAGCTGATCCTCGTCGATGTCCTTCTGATAAAAGCTGCTGCGGACATAGGTATCGAGTGCCTCCAGACGGTCATATTTCGCAGCCTTTTCCTTGACATCCTGTACCTTGGCATTGAAGCTCTGGAGCGAGAAAAAAGAGGTCAGGATAAAGGTCAGAGCACAGGCGATCGCCACGATGCTGATCATCACACCTATGCTGATCTTATGGTTCATGCAGCCGCCTCCCTTCATGCAGAACAGGGGATGCCGCCGAAAGCGGCAGCGTCCCCTCTGTTTTCATCAATAATTCAGATAGCCTGCCGGATCCACGGCAGTACCGTTCTTGCGCACCTCAAAGTGCAGATGATAGCCCGTAGACCAGCCGGTCGATCCGACATAACCGATGGTATCACCCTTGTTCACATACTGTCCCACGCTGACGATGGTCTTTTCCATATGGCCGTACAGCGTCGAATAGGTGCCGTCATCATGCTGGATGATAACGTGATTGCCATAGCCGTTGCCGCAGCAGTTTGCGCTCTTACCGTAGTTGTGTGTGCAGGTGTTCACGGAACGGATGACTGTACCGGAGCGGGATGCCACAACGGCAGCGCCCTGGTTCTGGGCAATGTCGATGCCCTTGTGCGTCGTGCCCCAGCGGGAACCGAAGCCGGAGGAGATATAATAATGTCCCGGACACGGCCAGCCGAAAGAACCGTCATTGTAGTTCTTCGGTGTATCCTGCTGCTGGGTCTGACCCGTCTGGCTGCCGGACTGTCTGTCGCGCTCGGCCTGCTCGGCAGCAAGGCGCTGTGCCTGCTCCTGCGCACGGCGGGCTTCCTCCTCGGCGCGGGCGATCTCATTGCGGATCGCATCCTCCGCCTCGTTGGCAAGACGGTTCTGCTCCTCGAGGTTGGCGATGCTCTGGTTAGCAAGCTCCTGCTCCTTGGCAAGACGTTCCTTCTCCGCCTCAGACTCCGCATAGGCCTGCTGGAGCTCACTCATGGAGTTCTTCATCTCCGTCTGCTTGGCTTCCATGTCGGCCTGTTCCTTCTTTTCCTGCTCCTTCTGGGCTTCGAGAAGCACTAAGTTGTTGTTATAGGCTTCCAGCTCATCGCGCAGATTATTGACCAGCTCGTCATCATGCCGCGCGATGCAGGAGATCATCTCATACTTGGACAGCAGATCATAGAAATCCGTTGCGCCGACCAGTACGGAAGCAAGGCTGTCATTGCCGTTGACATACATCGCACGCAGACGTGCCTTGAACTCCTTCAGACCCTTATCGATGTCCTTCTCCTGCTGCTCGATGGTGACCTCCATGTCAGCAATGTCATCCGTCAGCTGAGCGATGCTCGCCTTGATGGCCTCGAGCTCGGTGTCCATGAGCTGGAGGTTCTCCTGCAGGACGTTGATCTTCTCGTTCAGCGCCTCCTGATAGGCTTCCTGCGCCTTCTGGTCTGCCTTGAACTGTGCGAGCTTTGCCTCATATTCCTGGATCCTGCGGTTATTCTCCGCCTTCTGTGCCTCGAGCTCAGCGATGGTGGTCGCCTCTGCCGTCATGGGACTGCGGAGCGTATTCTGACCAGCCATGCCGATGCAGCAAACTGCCGCAAGCACGGCCGCTACAAGCCTTCTGCCTGTCTGTTTCTTCATAACAAATCCGCCTCTGTATCAAACGTTGATATATTTTCTGGTGCTGACTGCACTGCCGAGCGCGCCGACCAGCGCACCGCCGCCGATATAGCACGCCGTCACAGGCGCATAGATATCGTTGAACGGGATGATGCTGCCGGTACCGATG
>JAGADP010000039.1 GCA_017828885.1 Oscillospiraceae bacterium
CGATGCCAAGGTCATCCTCGTGATGCCGAACACCCCTCTGCTGCTCGGTGTGGGCGCTTCTGCACTGGCAAAGTCCGAGCCGACGACCGATGAGGAATTTGCCACAGTTTGCAGCTTCTTCGACGCCTGCGGCATTTCCGCCAAGCTGCCGGAGAATAAGATGAAGGAGATCATCGCCATCAACGGCTCCAGCCCTGCATTCATCTATCTCTTTGCAAAGGCTTTCGTGGACTATGCAGAGAAGGAGGGCATCGCCAAGGAGACAGCGCTCCCGCTGTTTGCACAGAGCCTGATCGGCAGTGCGAAGATGCTGACGGATTCCGGCTACAGCATCGAGGAGCTCATTAAGATGGTATCCTCTCCCGGCGGCACCACGCTGGCAGGCCTCGATGAGCTTTACAAGGGCGAGCTGGAAAAGACGGTCGATGCCGCCTGCACAGCCTGCACCCGCAGAGCCTACGAGCTCTCCAAATAACGCATAGTTTCAGGGACGGGCACATAAGCTGTCAACGAAGGGGTTGATGGCATGGCACAACAGGGCAGAGGTCTGATCCTGCCGGCCGTTTTTGCGGTCGCAGGAACGGTGACAGGGAGCATCCTTGCGATGCTGTATCCCGCCTGGCCGCTCTGGCAGAATATCGCATTCCGGCAGGGGATGGGTCTTGAATCGCTGCGTTTCCTGCATCTGTTCGGGCTGGCGTCTCTCGCGCTTGCTGTGACGGCGGTGTCCGGACTGTCGGTGCCAGGAATGGCAGGCGCGTTCGGGGCAGTCTTCTGCAAGGGCATGGCGCTCGGCGCGGTTCTGGCGGGATTGTACCGGAACGGTGGACCCGGCGGTCTGCTGACGGCCATGCTGTTCGTGATGCCGTTTGCGCTGGGGAGCATCGTGCTGCTTTTGTTTGCGGCAAGGGAGGCATGTGCCTGCGCCTGCTGGCTGACTGGTGCGGTGCTGAAACGTGCAGCGGGGGAGTTCCCGCTGAAACGGTATGCCATTGCCTTCTGGATGCTTGCAGCGATCCAGCTTGCCCTGACGGCGGCTCAATACGGCGTTCTGCGCCTGTACCCTGCATTTTTATCGTGTATGATACAATAGAAAGGATGTTTTAGATGCCATTATTTGGTGGCTATGAGCAAAGCGGCCCGGGAATTGCCAAGGATGCGCCCAAGAAAAAGCCGTTTTTCCGGTTCTGGGAGATCGTCGGCAGAAAGTTCTGGAAGCTCCTCGAGCTGAATCTGCTGATGATGTGCCTTATGATCCCGCTGGCGATCGGCGGCGCAGCCATTCTGCTGCTGTCGGAGCGGAACACCACGGCGGCTATCGCGATCATGAGTGTGATGGGGCTGGTCTTTGCCGTACTCTTCGGACCCTGGATGGCGGGAACGGCGCAGGTACTGCGAAAGTTCACGCTCGAAAAGCCCTGCTTCATGATGCAGACCTTCTTCCGGGCGTTCAAGTCGAGCTTCAAGCAGGCTTGCCCGATGGGACTGATCGACCTGCTTGTGCTGTCCTCGGCGGCAAGCGGCTCCTATGTGTACCCGCTGTTCATCCAGCGGCTGAAGGAAACGGGCGAGAGCGGCTCGCTGGTGTACTATATCCTGTTCATTGCGGCGCTCAGCATCGCCTTTGTCGTCATCATGATGAGCTTTTATGCCTATCTGATGATGGTCTCGACGGATCTTTCGTTCAAGAATATCATGAAGAATTCCCTGGCGCTGACCTTCATCGCGCTTAAACGCAATTTGCTGACGCTGCTGCTGGCGGGTCTGGTGATGGTCGTGTTCACGGTACTGGCGATCTATTTCCCGTATATCATGATCTTCGTGCTGCTGTTCATGCCGTCAAGCTTTGCGGCGTTCATCGTGGTGTTCAACAGCTATCCGGTGATCCAGAAATATGTGGTGGATCCCTACTATGCACAGCTCGGCGAGGTCAACCCGGAGATGAGCTTCACGGAGACCGAGGGCGAGAATGTCTTTGAGGATCAGGGCGGCAAGGAAAAGCCGATCGAAGCGCCAGCATCTAAGAAAAAGAGCAGAAAGGGAAAGATCGTTTCCTGAGGAGGGCACTATGATCTATTCGGAGCTTGTCAGAACAGCCATGCGCATCGCATTCGATGCCCACAACGGGCAGGTGGATAAGGCGGGCTATCCGTATATCCATCATCCGCTGCACCTGGCGGAGCAGATGGATAGCGAGCTTGCCACAGTAGTGGCGCTGCTGCACGATGTGGCGGAGGATACGCCGGTCACGTTTGAGGACATGCATCAGCAGGGGATCCCGGAGGAGGCCATCACCGCACTGCGGCTGCTTTGCCATGACAAGGACACGCCCTATGCGGACTATGTCGCCAACATGCAGGGGAATCTGACAGCCTTACAGGTGAAACGCGCCGATCTGCTGCACAATCTCGACAGCACAAGGCTCCCGGCGGGGGCGGATCACTCCCGGCTGCGCGCAAGATACATCCCTGCGCTTGAAGCGGTAGAGGGCTATATCCGTGCGATCAAAGAAAAAATTGACTGATCCGGAAATTTTTTTGAAAAAGCTCTTTACAAATCACTGAAAATGTGATATAATATGTAATGTTCCGTGTACTTGGAATGGGGGTTACGCCCGATAGGGAATTTACCTGCCCCACTCTATGTTACGGAGAATAAATTCAGACTTACTCGGAATCATTTGAGAAAGTCAAGTAAAGAGGTGAAATGAACATGCTGCGTAAGGAAGAGAAGACGGCTGTCATCGAGAACAACCGTACCCACGAGACCGACACAGGTTCCCCTGAGGTACAGATCGCGATCCTGACCCGTCGCATCAATGATCTGACTGAGCATCTGAAGATGCACAAGAATGATCACCACTCCAGAAGAGGTATGCTGAAGATGATCGGCCGCAGAAGAAACCTGCTGGCTTACCTGAAGAAGAAGGACATCAACAGATACCGTGCGATCATCGCTAAGCTGGGCATCCGTAAGTAAGGAAGTATGGAGAAGGCAGCGGGGCGACCCGTCTGCCTTTCTGTGCATTCAAATCAAAAAAATTGAGTCGGCAGCGGTTTTCAAGCATATGCATGAAGAAGTAAGAGGTTAGAAGCAAGCAGTGAGGGACTCACTGTTTACTTCTAAGTTCTTGCCTCTGCGGGAAGGACATCACCACAAGATGGGATCCCGGTGCAGGACTGTGCGAAAACGCTGTCAGGCACAAGGAGGAAAACTATGTTTGAGAATTACAGAAAGTTTGAAACGACCTACGCAGGCCGTCCGCTGATCGTTGAGACCGGCAAGACCTGCGAGCTGTCCAACGGCTCCTGCTGGGTTCGCTATGGTGAGACCACCGTTATGGCGAACGTTACCGCAAGTGCCAAGCCGAGAGACGGTATCGACTTCTTCCCGCTGTCTGTGGACTACGAGGAGCGTCTGTACTCTGTAGGCCGTATCCCCGGCTCCTTCACCAAGCGTGAGGGCAAGCCCACCGAGAAGGCCATCCTGACCTCACGTATGGTTGACCGCCCGATCCGTCCGCTGTTCCCGAAGGATATGCGCAATGACGTATCTGTTGTCATGACTGTACTGTCCGTAGATCCGGACTGCTCTCCGGAGATCGCAGGCATGATCGCTACGTCCATTGCTATCTCCATCTCTGATATTCCGTGGAACGGCCCGATCGCTGGCATCAGCGTTGGTCTGGTAGACGGCGAGATCGTGCTGAACCCGACCAAGGAGCAGAGAGAGAAGAATGACCTGAACCTGACGGTTGCTGGCTCTGCCAACAAGATCGTCATGATCGAGGCAGGCGCCAACGAGGTCGATGAGAAGACCATGCTGAACGCCATCATGACCGGTCATGAGGAGATCAAGAAGATGGTTGCCTTCATCTCCGACATCCAGAAGGAGATCGGCAAGCCGAAGTTCGAGTTCGAGTCCCAGGAGATCCCGCACGAGATGTTCGACGCTGTTGAGGCTCTCGTTGGCGAGAAGGTCAAGGTCGCACTCGACACCAATGACAAGAATGTAAGAGATGCCCGCATGAAGCCCATCACCGATGAGGTACACGAGGCATTTGATGAGCAGTACGGTGAGAATGGCCCGGCTAAGCTGGACGAGTGCCTGTACAAGCTCC
>JAGADP010000040.1 GCA_017828885.1 Oscillospiraceae bacterium
AATGGATGGCATCCGTTACCGGGAGCAGACGGTGCAGCTTCAGAAGGGCGATATTCTGTATCTGTTCACGGACGGCATCACCGAAGCAATGAACAAGGCAGAGGATCTTTACGGCGAGGACAAGCTGCAAAGCATACTTTCGTTCGGGGAGAAGTACCCTGAACCGACTACGGAAAACGGCACAGCAGAATCCGTCTGCAAGCTTGTCAGCGATGATCTTGCAGCATTTACAGATGGTGCGGAGCAATCTGATGACATCACGATGCTCTGCATCCGATACATGGGAGGTGAATAAGATGAAAGAGCTTACGATCGAAGCAACACCGGAAAATATTGATACTGTGATCGCATTTGTAGATGAGCAGCTCGAGGAATACGGCTGCGGGATGCGGGAACAGATGGCAATTGATGTGGCAGTCGATGAGCTGTTTGCGAACATCGCACAGTATGCTTACAGCCCGGATACCGGCTATGCCACAGTGCGTGTCGATGTTCTGAATGATCCGCTTTCGGTTGAGGTGACCTTCATCGACAACGGCAAGCAGTACGACCCGCTGGCGAAGGAAGACCCCGACACCACGCTGTCTGTGGAGGACAGACCGATCGGCGGAATGGGCATCCTCATTGTCAAAAGAAGCATGGATACGGTCAACTACGAATACAAGGACGGCAAAAATATCCTGACGATCAAGAAAAACCTGCAAAGCGAAGAATGATCCAAAAAACAGTATCCCTTTTCGGGAGAACTGCATCTTAACTTATGAAGAGCTTAAAAGCTCGGATCATTCCTAAAGTCAAAGGAGACATTCATCATGAAAGCAAATCAAAAGATCGCACTTCTGACCGGACTGCTGCTCGCTGTGACGGCCTTCACAGCCTGCGGAGCGCAGCAGCCGGAAACGGCTCCGGAGAGCACGCCTGCCGCAACGATCGACACCACCAAGTTTGACGGCGTCATTGCAGGTTCCTTCGCAACGATCGCCGGTCAGAGCTTACCGGAAGCGCCGCTCCCCGAAAAGCCGGAGGGCGCTACACGGCTTCCGGGCGATGACGGCTATCTCGAGCTCCAGCATAAGATCCACGAGGCCAACTGGAAGGATGCGATGTTCAGCAAGCATTCCTCTTTGACCATTACGATGGACAGGACCTATCAGCATATCAATGATCTGGCGGATTATGTGTATCTGGCACCCGATCATTCCTATATGCATGCATCCCAATATGAGCAATACTCGAAGGATCGTGAGGTCTACCAGTGGGTCGGCATTGATACAGCCAACCCCTATCCGATCTATGTTGCTGATCTGACGGAGAACTACAACGGGCATGTCTACTGGTATGTGCCGGAGCAGGAGGCTGATTTCTTCGATACTGAACACGAAACATTCACTGACATTTACGAAAAGGACGGCGTGCTCTGGCAGTATTCCGTCATGGACGAAACAGGAAGCAAGAATTATCTTGCCGACAAGGTGGGGGATGAGTACGGCGGAGAGATCATTCACTGCTTTGTACGCCTGGATGCAAAGACCTATGAGATCCTTGAAGCGCGTGAGTATGCCGAGAAGGACGGCAAGACCTATCTGCTTGGCATCGACAAGATCGATTATGACCAGCCGGAGCCGGAGCGGATCAGCTCTTTCCTGAAAAACTTCAACAACGGCATGGTCACGGCAAATGTCACCTTCGTTGCAAACCCCGGCAAGGCCAATGAGATCAGCAAGACGATGGCTGTGCCGCAGAACAGCCTGTTTTCGTGGTTCTCGCAGGATATTCCGGAAGGCGATCTGTACTTTGATGCCGCATGTACCCAGCCTGTGGATCAGGAGTGGGATGGCCGATCGGATATTACCTACTACATCGTTCCGCATGCGGAATAAATGAGGTAGCCACTATGGCGAAAGAAGGTAAGGTCAGAAAGCACGCGCTTTCCAAAAACAAATCGCTCGTTCCGGTGCTGCTTGTCACGCTGCTCATGATGTTCGGCTATTTCTATATGGCGCAGGCGGTTCTCAGCTTCACCATTTCCGTGCCGTTTGTCCTGCTGTTCGGCAGCGGTACACTCGAGGAAAAGATGACGAATACCGATCTGATGACATCCGTCTCTACAACGGTCGCGATCTTCGCCAGCATCGGCTTGCTGTTCTTCTATTACCACTGGTTCCAGCCGGAATTCAACTGGAAGCTCTGTAAACGATCGCTGGCGTGGAAGCTGATCGCGCCGATCGTGATCTATTGGGTCATCTATTTTGGCATTGCGTATACGGTGCTGTCCGGCAATTTCACATTCGGGATCCCCGCATATTCCTCTGCGGTGGCCACAGTGGCGGCTGGCGTCTGCGAGGAGATCGCCTTCAGAGCGGTCGGCATTTCCTATATGAAACGGCAGCGCAAGGGTGAAAAGAACATCCTGCTGGTGCTCCTGTTCACATCGCTTTCGTTCGGACTGGTGCATGTGACCAACGCCATTCTGAGCGGCAATGTGGCCGGCGGTTTCATACAGTCAGCGCTGGCGGCGATGCTGGGCATTTTCTTCGGTGCGGTATATCTTCGCACAGGCAATATCCTACCCTGCATCGTTGTACACGGCCTGCATGATTTCTTGGTAACGGCCTTTGGCGTAAACAGGCATTTTACCAGTATGCCGACCGGCGTGTTTGCCATCTCGATCGTCTGCGAGCTGCTGCTTGCCATCTGGGGACTGTACCTCGTGCGGAAGTCGAAGCAGCCTGAGATCGAGGCGCTGTGGGATGAAAAATGGCAGCTCACGGAGTCGGAGGAAAGAGCTGGAGGATAAGGCACTTGACGATGTGAACTGTTGCGGAAAAGATGCACAGGATCATATACACAGTTGTAAGAATGCACCCGTCTGTGAGCTCACAGGCGGGTGTTTTCAAGGTGATTCTCATTCAGAAAAGGGATTACCCCTTGCGTGTTGCAAGGGGTAATCGTCCTCCACCGGCTCATAGCCGTGTGAGGTCCGCCATTGCCTGGCCTCATCCGCCGTTTCTCCATAGGCGATGAACACTTCGCTGACGTATTTTTCTCCTGCCGCTGATGCCGTGAGTGCAGAGAACGGCAGCGCAGAAATCGTCATGGCGCCGGCGCAGATCGCGGAAAGCAGCCTTTTTTCAGTTTCATCATAGTAACGACCTTCCTTTCGATTGGTGTTACCTATTTTATAGCATTATCCGGGGAAAAAGTCTATTGCCAATCTGGCAATTGATCAGAACAAAGATTGCAAGAGGGGAGGAGGGGGCTATGAACGATCTGACGGCTGCATCTTGTAAGCGCGGCGCAGTTGCAAGGTGCCGGCTTTTGCTGCTTGTGTTTTCCGGATACATGTGCTATAATAAAAATAGAAATTTCCCGTAACCTTTCCGGTATCGTTCCCGTCTATATAAGTGAAGGGAAAACTAAGCAGGAGATCCCTGCAAAAAAACGACTATGATACGAAAGAGGTGTTAGTATGAACAGAATGATGAAGAAGATCGCAGCAGCGCTGTTAGCGATCACGTGCATCCCGGTGACGGGGCTGACGGCATCGGCGGAGGAGTTGCCGTGGTATTGGGGAACGACTTCCCTTGAAGCCGTCAAGGATCTGGAGCGGGTCGATGACCACGGGATGCTCACGGCGAACGACTATACCGATGAAACACATGAGCTGTATCTCTACGAGACCCAGTACGGCCACAGATGGGCGCTCGTTGTGACACCCCGTACCGACGTCATTCGCTTTGTTGTGCGGGAGGATGTGGAGATCGAGGAGGCTTCCAGACAGGTGGCAGAGGTCATAGATGCCTATTATCCGGGCTGCCTTGCCAACTACAACGCGGAGCGGCATGAATCCAAGGTCGAAAATAATGAAGGGAATGACTATACCTACTTTTCCCATTTAGGATGGACGTACCATGGAGAACAGTATGACCGGGTATTTGAGCTGCATGCCGATGACAACAGTGCTGAGAAAGAAGCCGGCATTTTGCTTGGGCTTGCGCAGCGGCATCTGATCTCGGAGTTCTATGGCTGGGGGCAAACGGCGCACTATAACATGGGCGATCTGCCGCATAATTCATTTCTTGGCGGTTATGAGCCCGTGAAGTACACAGATGGCAACGCCTCTGCGATCGACTGGGACAGCATCGGGAACTATCTGACAGAGCGGCATCCCGGTCTGACGGTGGAAACCTATGCGGTGTATGAGGGAAAGGAGATCCACTACAGGATCGGCGGCGCTGAGGATCTGAGCTTCCGGGAGCAATTCGACCTTGCAGTAGAGCTGTGGGAGCGATTTGGTATCGAGCCAAACATCGGCTGGCTGCAAACCTCTGAATCGCTGCTCACCGGCGGTAACGCCTTGCTGAAAGCAGGGGATGTGACCCTCGACACGGACATCACCATCGTGGATGTGATCGCCCTCAACCGTAATATCATGACGGGTGATCCACTCTGTGAGACCGCAAAACTGAATGCTGATCTCAACGGCAATGGTACGCCCGATGAGACAGATTCCCTGAATTTGCTGAAATACATCGTGGGCATCAACGAGACGCTTGAAGATGTCTGAAAGGAGTGATACTATGAACAAGATGAAGCAGAAGATCGCAGCGGCGCTGTTGGCGGCGGCGTGTATTCCGTTGACACCCCTGACGGCGGGGGCGCAATACTGCGAAACGGACTGGTCATACTTTACGGATCTGGTAGAGTTTGACGACCACGGGATGCTCCATGGAGCGAATGATCCGGATTCGAGGCTCTTTATCAGAACGTATCTGAACCATTCCGGAGAGGAACGTTATCTACTTGTCAAGGCTACGCCCATCCCGAATCTCATCCGTTTTATGCCGCGGGAAACACTGACCCCCGAAGTTGCCGATGAGATCGCCGAAACACTCGATCCGGTTTTTCCCGGGCTCCATGAGAATGTGGAGATCAGATACTTTGGTGACACCGATACGGAATTCGTCAGGACCTATCGCTCGGAGCAGGCAACTTTAGGTTTTGCCTTTGATGAGCGCTATGGCAGGATGATCCATCTGAATTTCAAGGAAGAGCCCGAACATGCCGCAGAGCTTGAAGCGAGCATCCTTCTGGCACTTGCGAAGAAGCACCTGATATCGGAGTTTTACGGCTTCGGACAGACGGTGTTGATCAATGACGGGGATATGTATTGCGGCGGCGATTATTATACGACTGAAGAACTTGAAAACCCTGATGAAGCGACGCTGGCACGTTTGAATCGGGATGCATCACCGCTCGGTTGTGTGGCTTATATCGCTTATGCAACTCCTGACTATTCGGAAGTGCTGCGGGTAGCAGACCTCGATGCGATACAGGCCTATCTGGATGAGAAGTATCCTGGCTTTACCTTGGAGACCTTCGAGACTGTGCCGTTCCCGTATAGAGGCAAGGATGGGGTCGAAACGATGATCACACAGCCCCGCTTCCGGATCGCAGGCGCAGAGGAGCTGTCATTCGTAAAGCAGGTGGAGCTGGTGTGTGAGCTGTGGGAAACGTTTGATCTGCCCTTGGGATATGGCTTTAACCAGAGCTCCAGCGAAACTGGTGCGGGCAACGCCCTCAAAAAGCCCGGCGATGTCACCCTCGACACAGACATCACCATCGTGGATGTCATCGCCCTCAACCGCAATATCATGACGGGTGATCCACTCTGTGAGACCGCAAAACTGAATGCCGATCTCAACGGCAATGGTACGCCCGATGAGACGGATTCTCTCAATTTGCTGAAATACATCGTCGGCATCAACGAAACACTCGGCTGATCGTCCGGCAAAAACGATCGACATATCATGCTCTACAGAAAACGCCCTGCCATTCCGGAAGGTCAGACATCCGGAACGGCAGGGCGGCTTTATGCTATTATGTTGTTTTCAGTTTTGCTTTTCGGCAAATCCCTCTGTGATCTCCACGATCTCTTTCAGGATGGCGAGCGCATCTGTTTCATCGGGTGCGCCGTTTCCGTTGATGTCGGCGTTCTGTTTCGCCGTCTCGCAGAGCGGGTCGCCGATCATGATGTTGCGGTTCAGCGCGATGATATCCACAATGCTGATGCCGGTGTCGAGGGTGACGTCACCCCGTTTGAGGAGGGCATTGCGGCGGGTGGCAGACGATTCTGCGGTTTCCAGAATGCTGAGCTGGGGGTCGATGCGGAACTGTTCCCACAGCTCAAACATCAGCTCCATTTGGTCACGATAGTTCCAGTCCTCGGCACCGTTGATACGGTAACGGTTGGATCCTCCATCCTGGGGATCGTATGACTCCACAGTCAGACCCGGATAGTGCTCCGTCAGGTAGGCTTGCACGGTATCCCAGTAGGTCTCCTTGGTGACTTCCGTCTGCTTCTGTTCATCGTAAAAGGATTCACCCGAAGCATAATCCAGCACCTTTCCGCCTTCCAGATAGCCCATCTCAAAATAGGCTGTCTCGCCAAAGCCATAGAATTCCGAGAGCAGGTGCTTTTTTGCCAGCGCAAGAAGGATGCCGGCTTCGGCTTGGGCGCTGTTTTCTGGCGTTTGCAGCTCGAACACTCTGCTTACTGTATCGGAATAGTTGTCCACCTGATAGAATTGCATAAAGCCTTCCTGGCCGATGTTCCCGACACTGGAATAGTGCCGCTCTGCATCATACTGCGCAAGGATGCCGGGGTAATAGGTGTCAATGACCTCAGCCATCTGCTGTGCGCCATCGTCAACATCCACACCATCCTGTAATACAAAGCGGAGCGTATGGGTGCGGGGTTTGACAAGGATGATGCCCCGCCAGCCGGCGCTTTCTTCGTTCAGGTAGACCTCCGCATTCTGATAGCCTGTTTTGCCTGTGTACAAACCGTGGTCGTCGATCGTTTCATAGCCTTCGAGCGCATCCCAGGTGGTATCGCCCCAGTAATACGGCAGATCCTTCCCCGATGTGTTCAGGTCTGGCAGAGATACAGGGAGCAGATCGTATTTATCGAAGTCGTATTTCCCGATCCCATAAAACTGGGACAATACCACCTCATGGCGGAGCACATCCACGAACTCCTCTCCGAGAAGATCGCAGGCATTGCCATAATTCGTGAAAGTGGCATCCTTACCGCCGCATCCATACTTAGGCGGAAGGCTCTCCATGCAGCTGCTCTCGATATAGATCAGATCGCCTACCTGAACGGTCTCGGAACCGGGTACTTCCTGGAAAGAATAGAACTGTCCGCGCCCCATCTGATTGGGCGGTGATGTTGGTAAATAGATGCAGGTATAGAGCAGATGACTGGGATCATCCCTTTGCTGATAAATACCAGTGATCAGGAAATTGGCTTCTGTATCCTTGATGACCAGTCTGTCCGTGCTATCCTGATGCCAATATGCACCCATTTTGTTCAGACTGTCGGCAGAAGTGGTGTAATAGCTGAATGTGTCCGTTTCGATGCTGATCGGCTCCCTTCCCACAGCAAATGCCGTGACAGGCGTGGACGCAAAGCACAGAAGACCGGCCAATATTGCAGCGATCTTTCTTTTCATAATGATCCCTCCTTGTTTAAAATTCAGTGTGCTTGCGGCGTTTTTGCCGGATCACTGCGGCTGGAAATCCTCTGTGATCTCCACGATCTCTTTCAGAATGGCGAGCGAATCTGCTTCATCCGGGGTGCCATCGCCGTTGATGTCGGCATTGACGTTTGCCGTGCAGCAAAGCGGATCGCCGACCATCAGATTCCGGTTCAGGGCAATGACATCCGTGATGCCAAGGTCGGTGTCGAGGGTGACATCGCCCTTCTTTTCGAGCTTGTTGTGACCGGAGCCGGTGCCGGCGGTCACTGTGCCGGAGACCTCGCTCGGGACCGTCCAGTACGTATTCATCAGACCGAACCGGTTAGCCAGATCAAAGATCAGCTTCAGCTTTCTGCTATAGTCAAGCGTTCCGGTGCATTCGATGCTGCAAGACGTCCGCACACCGTCTTCATTCTCCTGGAACTCTACGCTATAATCCGGGTAATTCTCCTTGATATAGGCTTCTGCCGCATCAAAGTCCGGCTTTTCTATTCCGTTCCATTCATAATAAATGTCATCCGGTATCGGATAGCTGACCTTGGCGGTCTTGTCATAGCCCATCGTATAGAAATGGGCTGTCTCGCCGAATCCATAAAACTCCGAGATCAGGTGCTTTCTTGCCAGACCAAGGAGGATGCCGCTTTCGATCTCCTCTTTGTTTTCCACGCTGTCCGAAAGCTCTAACTGGAATGCCGTGTACGCAGATGCCATAGCTTCTGTGTAGGATTTTTTGAGCGTTGCTGTATCACAGGAAAAGGAACAGTTGTTGACGCCGATACGCTCCCGGATGTCCGGGATATAGTCTTCCACCACATCCACAACAGTATCCGTAACTGCATCTATATCCAGCTCATCACGGATGACAAAAAACAGTGTATTGTCCCGTGGTGTTGCCCGGACAAGATAGAGATCATATCTATCCACAAACATATAGTAGTGGTTTTCCGGAGGGGTGCCATACGGCCGGAGGTCGATCTCCTCCATGTTGTCAAGGACTTCCCATGTCACGCCCCCTTCGCCCCAGCCAAAGACATGGTCAAACTGGGCGTGATCGAATGCTCCCTGTGCCGTCATTCCGGAAAGTGGGAGACAGGAGAACGCTAAAAGCGCTGCGATCGTTTTCTTCATGATAGTATTCATAAGATCACCTCATTTCTTATTGATCCGCAGGCTCGAAGCTGCGGGCGATGGCTAACATATCCCGGAGGTCAGAATCGGCGCCGCTGATGCGGAAACACTCGTTGTCCACGAACCAGTACAGTGTGCAGGTGTCGCCCTCCAGGATAAAGAAGCCGCGCCGCCTGCCGAGGGAGATGTTGACGCTGATCTCTGCATCTTCATCGACGTAGACGGAAAAGTATTGAAATTCCTGCTGGGTGACGGTGAATTCCGGCGGCTTGGGAGATTCCATGCCGCTCCGGACGAGGTATTCGTTCACGCCGTCGTTTTCAGTCAAGCTGACAAGGTAGAATCCATCGGAGATGAATTCATATGGGCTGAGCGTTCCGGTCTTTGCCGGCATGATGTCCGTGCAGACGATACGCTTGCAGCCGTTGCGATACTCCACGACAAAGCCGTCTCCCAGTGCTTCTGTCACGAGCTCCGGTTGGACAGGTGCTTCAGTTGGGGAAACGAGCGGAGCCTCTGTCGCTTCTTCGGGATACTCGTCAGATGGTGAAACGAGTGTGGCTTCGGTCGGTGAGATGGCGGGCGCTTCTGTCGGGGCAGGCGCTTCCGTTACGGTGGGACGCTCTGGCTCTGTCGCTGCGGGCTTGGTCACGGGCTGTGCCTCTTCGGTGGGAGCGGCGGTCTCGGCTGCGGCAGTTTCGGTAGGCTCTGCCAGATCGGTCGCAGGTTCTGTAGCATCGGGCTCGGTCGGTTCCGTTGCTTTTGCCGGTGCTGCTTCCGTGGCATCGGACTGCTCTGTCACAGTAGATTCAGTCTCAGTCGGCTGTGTGGGGTCGGTGGCTGTGATGGTGGTGTCAGGCACGGGCGGCAGTGTGGGGAGCCGTCCGGGCACGAGCTTGGCTGCCGTTACGGTCAGCAGACAGCACAGCATTGCCGCTGCACCGAATGTCGTCACATAGCGGAGCTTTCTCCTGCGGACGGTCTGTGCCGCCCGGTAAGCATCCCGCCTGACAAGGACGCTCTGAAACATTTCATCATAAGTCCTCATAGTCAAAACCTTCTTTCTCCAGTTCGGAACGGAGTGCTTTTTTGGCGTTATACAGGAGATTTTCGATCTGGCGGGCGGTCTTGCGCATGATCTTGGCGGCTTCACGGTTGGAGAAGCCCTCGAAATAGCTCAGCCACAATACCTGCCGGTAGTCCGGTCTGATCCGGTGCAGGGCGGTGTGGACGGCTGTGCGCTGTTCAGACCGGAGATACTGATGCTCCGGATCCGCTTCCTCTGTCAGATGCTCCTGTTCTCCGAGCGGTACTGTCTGTATCTTCGCCGCACGGCGCACATGGTCGATCGCCTTGTGCCGTGCAATGGCATAGAGCCATGTCTTGAAGCTGCATGTTCCGGAATAATGCGGCTGCCGTATGGCAAGCTCGGCAAAGGTGTCCTCTGCGATGTCCTCGGCAGTGGGGAGACTTTGCACGATGCTGTTCAGATACAGAATGAGCCCGGATTGGTGGGCGCAGATGATCTCATACAGACCCTGATCATCACCTGCAAGGAAACGGCGGTAGCTACTTGCACCGTTGTCCATGAGAGATCCTCCTCTCCGAAGGGGTGCCTTCACTTCTTAGTCGTAAGAAGTAGTCAAAACTCTAAGTGTTTTTCAAAAAAATTTTTTCTCTATGTTCATTATAGCATAGATCACGCGGAATAGCAACAAAGTATGCCTATGAGCGAACCGCATTGAACTGAACCATTGACTGGTTCGTTTGTGTGAGCTATAGAAACTGCCTCCATGCAGCTAACATGGGGGCAGTTGATTTCATATAGATTGATCGTGTATCGGCTCATCCGCCGAAGGCCACACGTTTCAGCCGTTTTTTCTTCAGCAGCAAGTACAGCAGTTAGATCATTCACTGTACATGCATTCCCGCTTTTTTCTTTTTCTTTCCCTTTTTGCGGGACGGTTTTGACGGATGTGCCTTTTCGTTCGCAGCAGTTTCGGCTGGCACAGGAGCATGCATCTCCTTCTTGTCGGATGCAGGCTCTTCAGGTGTTTTGGGTTCGACCGATGCCTGTCTCGCCTTCCGTATCTGAACAAACAAAAGCACAGCAATGGCGATCATCAGAACGACGATCCCAGTTATGATGATAGCAATGTTGCCCGTGCCGATCACAGAAGATACAAAGCGCTCTCCTTTCTGCTTTTCATTTATCATCGAGGAGAAGCCCTTGTCCACCTTCAGGTAGGTCTGCTGTGCGGCACTGATCTCATCGAATACGGTATAGGCCGAGGAAGAATCCGGTGTGAGATGCACCTCGGAACCCTCATACATGCCGCCGTTTGTGATCTTTGCATCCTGATAAAGGGCATTGTACTTGACAAACAGGTTATCCGCATTGCTGCCGGCTTTGTTGTTCCGGACGATCATTTTTCCCTGCATGCCCATCGTTCTGCCGACTGTAAAGTCACCGTTGTTATAATAGATCCCGCCGCCGTGATACTTGCTGCCGGCGCTGTTTCCGGTCATTTCCACATTGCTCAGGCAGAGATGGCTTGCATCCACATAAATGCCGCCGCCGTTTTCAAGGCTATGATTATCCGTGAACACGGCGTTTGTGATGCCGCACTGCTTGCCGTAGCTTCTGTTGGTGTAGTAGATCGCACCGCCGTTGTTGTCTGCGGAATTGGCCGTAAACATACAGTCGTTGATCTCGAAGCCTTCAATGATCTGGGTCTCGATCGCACCGCCGTTGTCCTCGGCATAGTTGTCCTCAAACACAACGTTTTCGATGGCAGCTGTGCCGTTTTTCAGGCACATACCGCCGCCGTCGGATTCATCGGAGCTGCATCCTTTGACAGAGCCGTTCCGGAAAACGAGGCTGCCTGCGGTATACTCCATATAGATGCCGCCGCCTTCGTTTTCCTTGGCGGAGCATCCAGTGATGTTGACATTGTACAGCGTCACCTTGCCGCCCTTGATCATCAGCGCACCCGCCTGATCCTGCGCATAGCAGGAACGGATATTGCAATCTCTGAGCATGGTCTCGGCATTTTCCTCTGTACGGATCGCACCGCCGCAATTGTTTGTGGTACGCCCGCCATACGCCCAGCAGTTGGCGATCAGGACGTTTTCGAGCTTCACGGTGCCCTTATTATAGATGGCACCGCCGCCGGCATCGTCCGTGCCGCCGTTGTATAGCGTACCGTTCTGCATCGTGAGCGTACAGCCGGATTCCACATAGATCAGACCGCCGGCATCGGCATTTCTGCCACCCTGGAGACTGCCGCCGCTGAATGCGCTGGAGGGACTTGTCGGATCGCTGTCAATGATGTGCAGCGATGCGCCGTTCGTGAGTTTAATCAGGCCGCCGTCGCTTGTCGTTTTCTTAATGCAGCGGATCATGGGATGACCGTTCAGGTCGATCGTCACCTCGACGCCGGAAAGCACAAGCATCCTGTCAAGGAGCCATGCGCTGTCCAGACGGATGACAGTATTGCCTCCGCGCTTTGTCACGGCGTCCCAGGCGTCTGTGCAGCTCTGATAGGTTCCCTGCACAGCGAACGTATTGTCATCGCCCAGTGTGCCGATGCTGGAATTGCCGCAATTCCCGAAGGTGAACTGCATATAGTCATCGTGATACCGGGAGGAGAGGAACGGATACGACCAGATCTTGACCTCCTGGCTTTCCATGGGGCTGCCGGAGCCGTTGATCCAGAGCTGCGCCTTCATGCTGTAGTCGCGAACAGTCAGGCCGCCGCCGAAATCCGGATAGGCATAGACCGCAACAGGGCTCGCAGCACCAATATCAAAGGTACATTCCGCCGATTCGCCGTCACCATCCAGAGAGGTCCGTGCGATCTCCCAGAGATGTCTGTCTCCTGCAGAATCCTCGAGATAGACCGGGATCTTCTCGCTGTTCCAGCCGCTGACCGCATTGGTCACGGTGAGCTTGACACGAACGGACTGTTTCAGATCCTCCGGCGTGTCGTCATAGGGCTTGAATACGGCTTTGACCGTGTAGCATCTGTCAAGATTCTGGGTCAGTTCCAGTGTCTCATTGCTGAACGTTTCGACCTCTGTCGTGACAGCGTCATGCTTGCCTTCATACATGGTCTTCTGCCCGATCTTGGAAGCCATGACTTCGTAGTGATCGAACACGCACCCATCGGCAGGTGTTGCTGTCAGTGTAACGACGTCGCCCGCTTTGTATTCGCCTGCACCCTCCACAGTGCCGTAGTCCTTCTGTGCAATGACAGAGACCGCATAGCTGCTGTTCCCACCGTCAGAGCCGATGACTTTGGAACCGGCAAATGTCGGATACGGGTCGCTGCCGACATTCTGGTAAAATACATGCTCCATTGGCATACCGTAGGTCGTTTTCTTGCCCTCGCGGTTCAGCTGCCAGCATACCTTTCCGCTTCGGAGGTCTTCCGCATTGACCCATGCAGCGCCGTTGGTGTCAGACCATTTTCTGCCATTCAGAATATCGCAGGAGTAGGAAAGCGCACGGCAGTATTCCAGTGAGCCTGATGTTTCACCGGAGATGGCACCGACATAGTCATCGCCCCAGACATGACCTGTGTTCAGGCAGTTCAGGCAGTTGTTATCGCCGACGATGCCGCCGACATGGTCATCGCCGCTGACGTCGCCGTGGTTGATACAGCTCCAGACCTGATTGGCATCGTTATCTCCGACGATACCGCCGATATAATCATCATTGCCGCTGTGGATATAGCCATAGTTGACGCAGCCGAAGACGATGGCACCATTGCAGGTGTAGCCGGTCATACCGCCGAGCCACTGGGAATCATTACCGCCGCAGACCTCGCCGTAATTTGCACAGTATTCGATCTTGCCGCCGTCGGTCTTTCCCGCGATGCCGCCGACATAGTTCCAGTTGCAGTCCACCGTCTGCCGGTTGACGCACCAGCGGATGCAGCCCTTGTTCTCGCCTGCGATGCCGCCGCGGAACGGATCCTTATCGCCGGAATTGACACGGGCATTCTGGGTACAGTGCTCGACATAGCCGCCGTATTCCAGCAGGCCGATCAGGCCGCCTGCATGGTCGTCCTTGGCACTTGTGATGGATACTTCGCTGTAAACATTCACAATGTGACCCTTGCGGACGGTACCGACAAGACCGCCGGTGCGGTTATCGCCGGAGACGCTGCCCTTGATCGCCAGATCGCAGATCGTGCCTGCATCCACGGTGCTGAAAAAGCCCTGGTCGTTCTTGCCGGTCTGCGTCATGGCAAGGCCTGTGATCGTGTGTCCGTTGCCGTTGAAGCTGCCGCAGAATGCATGGACAGGGTCACCGATGGAAGCCCATTCTGTGCCACAAAGGTTGATGTCGCGCATGAGCTGGATCTTCTTGGTATAGAAGGTCGTTCCGCTTCGCACAAGCTTGGCAAGGCCTGCCAGCTCCTCCGCCGTGTAGATATGGAAGGTCTCCGCATCGGGATCCCGGGTGTACCAGCTTGTGTCCGCAGAGCCGTCCCAATACGACCAGTCGCTGCCGCTGCAATCCTGGAGCGTTGCACCCCAGTCCTCCTCCCGCTCCGGTGTGCTCAGGGGGACGAAGCGGAAGAGCTGGCTGTTGGCAGCACGGTATTGATACAACTGGAAGTTCGTTCTGTCTGCATTGTTCCGGCTTGACAGATCCAGCACATAATTGCGGTTGATCTTGCTGCGGAACATATAGCTGCCGTCGCCCTGCGGGTCGAGCTCCCAGAGCTGGTTGTTGCCGCCGGAACCATTCGGCACGCCGGCGTACACAGAGGCGCCGTTTCCCATTATCCTGCCGTCGATCTGAATGACCTTGCCGTCTCTGACCGACTGGATCATATAGTAATCGCCGTTTGGCACCAGCTTCCAGCGCTGGTTGTCGGTACGTGTCTGATGGAAAACGATGATCCCGCTGTCGCTGATCCGGTAATCCACACAGGAGGCACCTGCACAACACGGCACGATGAGGAATTCCTCCGAAGCGCCGTAGTCAAAGGGCGTTGCCACATTGACCGCATCATTGCAATTCAGGAGCCGGAACAGCTGATTGTCCGTGTCGGTGGCATTTCTCAGCAGGCACTTGACCTCTGTGCCCTTCTCCGTCTGACCGCCCTTGACATCGAGGACATAGTCCTCATTCAGCTTGGATACGATATGACAGTAGTCACCGCTCACGGTTTCCAGCTTCCAGAGCTGTGCAGCCGAGCCGGTATAGTCCTCCAGTACGATCCGTGTTGACCATATCGTTCCGTTCATCATAGTGATCGCTTTGCCGCTGGTCACTTCCTTGAAGCAGACATAATCACCGTTCTGATAGACCTTGAATTGCTGTGTATGAGATGCGTCACGGATCCAGAGATGCGCATACTTGTCATTCGCACCGTATTCCACAACACGGTTATCTGCATTAGCCGGAACGAGATAGAAGGTGCCGAGGCAGGTCTCATCCGGGGATATGTTGTCCGCCGATGCCGCAGGAGACGAGCCGTCTTCCGGG
>JAGADP010000007.1 GCA_017828885.1 Oscillospiraceae bacterium
CGCGAGCTTCCTTCATCTTGTCGATGAGCTGCTCGAAGTACTTCTTGCCGACTTCCATAACAACGTCAGAGTACATCTGGATGAATCTTCTGTAGCAGTCCCATGCCCATCTCGGGTTCTTGGACTGCTCTGCCATATAGTCTACAACGTCCTCATTCAGGCCGAGGTTCAGGATGGTGTCCATCATGCCGGGCATAGATGCACGGGCACCGGAACGAACGGATACCAGCAGCGGATTGGTCTTGTCACCAAACTTCTTGCCGACGCGCTCTTCCATGATAACGATGTTCTTCTCGATCTCAGCCATGATCTCATCGCTGATACCGCCATCCTCGTAATACTGGGTGCAGGCCTCAGTGGTGATGGTGAAACCCTGCGGAACCGGGAGACCGATCTTGGTCATCTCAGCCAGGTTTGCACCCTTGCCACCGAGCAGCTCACGCATGGTAGCGTTGCCCTCAGTGAACTGATAAACATACTTCTTGCTCATTGGTCTTTACCTCCAACATTGTTTTTTCCGGGGGAATGTCCGTCTCACGATAAGACAGACTGCTCCCGTATCCGGATTTACTCTCTTATTATACCATATATTTGAAAAAAATGCTATCAAATATTTATAGAAAATATAGTGCTGAAATTAAGCACTTTACACAAAAGATGTGAACAGCCTCATAACAAGTTAACTATACGCCCGCTAAATATGGCGTATCAGCGGTCTCCCGGCACAATTTCCTGTACATACAATAAAACGGGAGCCCACGATCTGTGAGCTCCCGCAATCAGTCTGTGTTGTGTCCGATCAGGAAACGATCGCACGCATGATCTCCGGATAGCACTCATCCACGATGCGCATGCAGCGGATGAACAGCTCTACGCAGACCTTGCCAGGGTTGGCGGTCTCAACCGGAACGTCAGCGGATACGGTAACGGTATTGTCATCGTCAGCGGTGAAACGAACGAAACGATAAGCGCAGTTGCACTTGTTGCAGGCTGCGAGAACAGCGTCACGCTTGACATCCTTGAAGCGGCAAAGGTCATAGATGCGGACGGATACGTCGTTTTCGTTGTCCTGAGAGATGAACAGTACGTCGAATGTGCAGTTATCGCCGTTTACACCGGCAACGACTGTGCTGGAAGACTCGCCCTCGCGGATGGAGCACTTGAAGTTATCCTCGATGAGTGCGTCATAAACGATTTGTGTGGCACGATAGATCATGATGATATTCCTCCTTCTCACCGCATGAATAGTAATTTGTCAGCGGATATTACAAATCTATTATAGCATATTTCCCTTGATAAATCTATTGCGCAAGTGAAGAAAAATATTCCGGATTTTTGTGCAGGTTAAACAAGAAATGTGAATTTTTCTAAAATTCCCCATTTTCCCACGGACAAAACCTGCCGCAGATGGTATAATAGAAATAGAGAAAAACAGGGAGAAGCAGAACAGGAGGGAGATACATGCATAAGCTGACAAAGTATACGGCGCTGACGTGTATCCTGCCGGTGCTGCTGATGCTGGCGGAGGGCTTTGGTGCATTCTGGGTCATCCGCTATCCGGAAACGCTGAGCCTGAACGACATCGGCGTGCTGAGCCTTTCTGTGACGCTTCTGAGCGGTGTTGCAATGGAGATCGGCGGCCTGATCGCGCTGCTGACCGGCAAGACGAATGACGGTCGGATGCGCTACGGCGTCGCGTTCAATTTCCTGGTGACGCTGGTGACGGTCGGCATCAGCTTCCTGATGTGGTATTTCGGCGCCAAGACCGCGTTTTTCATCATGGTGCCGGTGCTGATCCTGACCTTCATGCTGGCCGAGAACCTCATGTACGCCCGCAGCCGCCGGGAGCAGATCGTGCTGATCCTGTTCAACCCGCTCCTTACGTGGATGATCTTCCTGACGGTCGGAACGGTCACCAACTGGGCGTGGATGATGACAAAATAACAATGCTGCATAACAGCCCCCTCGGTTTTAAACCAGAGGGGGCTGTTTCTGTTATTTCTTGTCATCGTCCGTGTCGTCGTCCTTGGGATCACGGTAGCGGGCGTCCCGTTCCTCCATTTTCCGGGCGTAGGCATCGTCGTCTTTCCAGCCGGAATCCGCAATGACCCACCGCAGGACGGGCAGGATGTGCCGCATGGAAGTCACC
Source organism: Oscillospiraceae bacterium (assembly GCA_017828885.1). Lineage (GTDB taxonomy): Bacteria > Bacillota > Clostridia > Oscillospirales > Ruminococcaceae > UBA3855. Next base: position 2,150 of record JAGADP010000007.1, read on the forward strand.
CCGGCGATCATCAGGATCACACCGGCTATTACGTAGGCCGCCTGCTCCAGCAGCGCCGACAGATAGTACGGCAGCATCAGCATCGCGATCACAACGCCCACCGAACCAATGAGCCCGAGCCCCAGACACAGCGTACCCCGGAGGATCTCCCGTGACAGATGCTGCTTGAACAGCTCGTGCTCTTCCTCGGGAGAAAGATCAGGCCGCGGTGCCATCGCTATCCTTGGTTATTCTGTGGCTTTTCAGTCTTTTCCAGCTTCTTGTACAGGAATACGTCCGTTTTCTGGGAAAGCTGCAAGCTGCCCTGCTTTACATAGTCGCTCGCCTCGTGTCGTTCATTGACGGATTTGAGGGCGCTGACCTGGATGCCGATGATGATCGCTGCAATGATGATACCCACCACAATGGCGATCAGGATATTTGTTACCATATGCGTCCCTCCTTACTGCCCGTTGTTGAAGATCATGAGAAGAATGAACACGATGATGGAAGCGATCACCGCCGTGATGCAGAAGGCCTTGGTCGCTGCGCTCTTATCGAGCGGCAGATTGCCGACAAAGCGGCCTGTCTGACCGTTCATGGCGAACGTGAACTTCTCGTTGTTCCAGCTGATGTTCAGCAGCCATACGGGATACAGCGCATATTTGGCCTTCGCATTCTCGAGCTGGATGCCGGAATCCTCGGTCACAACGCTGTCATAGCCGATGACGGTCTTGCGGATCTCGTCGGCCACGCTCTGCTTGATGCGGTTGTTGGCGCGGTCGATGCTGTCCTCAGCGGTGACGTCGTATTTGTCCGCCAGGTAGCCGGACAGATAGGGCGTCTGGAAGGGGACAGCCCCCTTGAAATCGAACGGCTCGATGGATTCCATCAGCGTGTCATCCATCTTGGTGGAGCCGTCCACCGGCACCTGCTCAAAGGCGATCCTGCCGGCACGCTTGACCATGTAGTGGCTGACTTCCTTGTAGTTGAAGCGGTCATCGCTCCAGCGCTTCACCTTCTCGGCGTGATAGCGGAACTGTCCCTGTGCCTCTGCATCAAACAGCCACACCGGAACGTAAACGCCCTTGATCTCGTCGATGTGATGATCGTCCTTGAATACCTTGGGGACGAACTTCTTGCCCTCGAAATGCTGGAGCAGCGCCTTCTTGGCGGCCTCCTTGTCGAACTTGAACGGAATGACGAAGTCCGGACGCAGGTCGCCTGCAAACTGTCCCGTCATGACGATCGGGTTGTCGCAGTACGGACACGCCGAAGCACCTGTTGTCTCGTCGGCGATGATCTGACCGCCGCAGGACTGGCAGGTATAGACCTTCATGCCGTCGGTCTCGCCGTCGCCCCAGTCAGAGGTCGGCGTTTCCCAGTTGAGCTGATCCTCTGCCTGCTCCTGGACGCCGTTTGCCTCCTGCAAGGCCTCGATCGTGAATTCGGATTCACAGAACGGGCACTTCATCTGCTGGGAATTGGGGTCGAATTCGACCTTACCGGCGCAGCAGGGGCATTTGTATTCTAATAGATCTGCCATAAAACACCTCGTTTCTGCCCACAGATACGGGCATTCTCTATAAGCAGACCCCCTTTGCCGACCGGCAATGGGGGCTGCGTTCGTTCATTTTGATGCATGCGATGAACCGCACTCACAGCGCAAGTTCTGATCCATCCTCATAGAGGACACTCCGCATGCGTCTGCCAGCGGGACTCCCCGCTTACTGAGCGTCGTTCTCGTCGAAGGGATCGCCGCACTCGGGGCAGAACTTCGGCGGATTGTGCGGATCTGCCGGTGTCCAGCCGCACTTGTCGCACTTGTAGAGCGGTGCGCCGGCGGGCTTGGCCTTGCCGCAGTTCTGGCAGAACTTACCCTGGTTCACAGTACCGCAGGCACAAGTCCAGCCACCTGCTGCCGGAGCAGCTGCGGGCTGCGGCTGGCCGCAGTTCTGACAGAATTTGCTCGTATTGGTCGTGCCGCAGGAGCAGGTCCAGCCACCCTGTGCCGGAGCTGCGGGCTGCTGCTGCATCATTTGCTGCTGCTGCATCATCTGCTGTTGCTGCATCTGCTGCTGCTGACCCATTGCGAAGAGATTCTGTGCATTCATGCCGCCTGCATTTGCAGCAGCATTCATGTTCATGAAGCCGAGCATTGCGCCGCCCTGGTTGCCAGCAGCGGTCTTCATAGCCTCAGCCTGTGCATCCACGAGAACAGCACCGGCGTTCATCGGATCGCGGTTCCAAGCCAGATCCTCGAACTTCTGGATGCGCTCCTCATCCTCCTTGGACATGGTGATGGAGTTGATGAGCACGGTCTCGATCTGGATACCTCTGCGGTTGATCCAGTCCTCACGCAGGGCATTGTTCATGGCCTGCTTTACTTCGTTGTTGTGGCGGGTGATCTGGTCATAGCGGATGTCCATATCCGAGATCTCGCCGAATGCCGGCTGCAGGGCATCAAGGAACTCTGCCTTGAGCTGTGCATCGAGCTGGGAACGATCGAACTGGTTCGAAACGTTGCCGGCTACGTTGGCATAGAACAGCAGCGGGTCAACGATACGATAGGAATAGGTACCGTTGCAGCGCATGCCGGCTGTAAAGCCTCTGCCGAGCTCCTTATAGTATACACGGAACGGTACAGGGTTCTGCGTACCGAACTTGTTGTCCATGATCTCCTTGATATTGAAGTAGTACACTCTCTGATCCTTGCCGGTATCGCCGCCGTAAGCAACGCGCTTACCGAAGGTCTTGAAGGTCTCCTTGATGTTCTGGCTGAGCTTGCCGCCGGAGAAGATGGATGCCTCTGTGGAGGTATCGTAGGTATACTCGCCCGGCTCTGCGCAGATCTCGACCACTCTGCCCTGATCTACGATGATCATGCACTGGCCGTCTGCTACACAGATACCGCTGCCCTTGGTGATGATGTTGTCGTTGCCCTTGGTGTTGGAAGATCGGTTACCGATCATCTTCTGCCCCTTGACCATCAGCACATTGTTCGGGATAGACTCGCAGTAGAAGAATTCCTTCCAAGCATCTGCAAGTGTACCGCTGGCTGCACCGAGCACCGCCTTAATAAGTCCCATATTCCTTTACTCCTTTCGTAAAAGCCGCCCAGTGGGCAACTCATGACGTAATTGCCGGTATTACCGGAAACAATTTTATTATAGCATATCTGCCGAAACTTGTCAATGATTTTTTTGTTATTTGTGCACAGAAAATTCATAAGTACAAGCGGGGTCGTTGTGAGAACGTGCGTATCATGAAGGGGTCCATCCGGGCAAAGCTCAGATGGACCCCATTGGCAGCTTATTTTCTCAGGAACAGCACGCCGAGCGTGTTCTTTCCGCAGTGGCTCGAGATGGTACATCCCGCGCGGGTGATGTGGATCTCGTCAAATTTGGCGATGCCGCGCAGCTCGGAGATGCAGGCCTGCACGATCTTCTTGTCGCAGCCCGCATGGGTGATGAAGATATGATCCTTGCGCACCTCGCTCACATCGGCGATGCGGTCGTGGATGTACTTCGGCAGCACGGCCGCGAACTTGCCGCGGTACTTCTTGCCGACGTCCATCTTGCCCTCGCCCACGAAGATGCAGGGCTTGAGCTGGAGCAGATTGGCACCCAGCGCCTTCAGGGGAGAGCAGCGTCCGCCCTTGACCAGAAATTCGAGGTTGTCGATCACAAAGGAGGCATCCACCTTCTCCGCCAGCTTCTGGCAGGCTTCGGCGATCTTCTCAGGTGCATCGCCCTTTTCCGCCATCTCCGCCGCAGCGATCACAAGCAGGCCGCCGCCCGTGGAGAGATTCCGCGTATCCACCACATGGACGTTCCCGACCTCCTCCGCAGCCAGTACGGCATTGGCATAGCTCGAGGACATCTCCGAGCTGATGGTGAAGTGGACGATCGCGTCATAGCCGTCTTCAAGCTGTGCCCGGAAGAACGCCTCCGCAGCCTCCGGATTCGGCGCAGCC
>JAGADP010000041.1 GCA_017828885.1 Oscillospiraceae bacterium
CTTCTTCGTCGTCATCATGGAGATCCAGGAAATCAGTCATGAAGACCTTGACCTTCGAGAGGAAACCGCCCTTGCCGGACGCTTCGTCCTCGACCGGTGCCGGTGCGGGCGGCGTCGGCTTCTTGATCAGCATTTCCGGCGGGATGTGCTCCACCGTGCGGCTCGGGACGCGGATCGGCTCCTGCATCTCCTCAGGGGCAGAGAGTGTTCCGCTTTCCGCTTCCTCGGAACGGCGGCGCATCTGCTCCTTGATCTGCTCCGCGCGGGAGCGAACCTGTGCATCGCGGCCGGTCGGGATGGCTGCGGTGGCGGGCTCCGACTTGCGGGAAGCGACTTCGAGCAGCATGTCCAGATCCTCCGGCAGGTCATTCTGACCGGGGATCACGCGCGGAATATCTGGCGGAAGCTCATCCGGGATGCGGATGCGCGGAACGGTCTTCTTCTTCTCCGGCATCGCGGGAGCGGCGGGGCCAGTGACGGCGCCGGTCGATTTCACCTGGATCTGCTTACGCACATCGGTGATGCCGGGATCGGCACGGCGGCGCTTTTTCTTTCCGGGAGCTGGGGTGCTCCCGGCGGATCTGATCTGTGTAGGCTTCCGGGTCGTATCCGGCTTCGGGAGAGCATCCTCCTCGAGACGGTCACGCATCCGGACAGCGGGATTCTGGGATGGTTCGTCTGTAAAATGTGAGATCGGCGGCGGCACGACGACAGGCGCATGGAGCGGCTTCGGACGGACAGGCTTCGGCTCCTCGGGCGGGATCTGCCAGCTTCCGTCATCCTCCACATCCTGTGCGATCTGTTCAGCACGCCGCTGTGCATCCTCGCTGACAGGAGGTGGCTCCGGCAGTTTCTTTTCCTGTTCGGAGATCTCCTTCAGCAGGTTGCTATACAGTGCGTCAAGTTCTTTACTCATGCTTTGCTCCCTCTGTGCGTATCACAGGGCACGAATTCTTTATTACCGGGTCTGTCCTGTACCGGTGATACGGTATTGTGTCGTTGTCAGTGCCAGCAGACCCATCGGGCCGCGGGCGTGGAGCTTCTGGGTGGAAATACCGATCTCCGCACCGAAGCCGAACTCCTCACCGTCCGTAAAGCGGGTGGAAGCATTGACGTAAACTGCCGCAGAATCTACAGTATTCTGGAAATAGGCGGCATTCTCCATCGACTCGGTGACGATGCACTCGGAATGGTGCGTCGAGTATTTCAGGATGTGAGAAACAGCCTCCTCGGTGCTGTCCACAACGTGCATGGCGATCTCATAGTCGCCGTATTCCTTATAGTAATCGTCCTCCGTGACAGGCACGACGCACTCACCGAGGATCTTCTGCACGGTCTCATCACCGTGGATCAGCACATTGTGCGTATCAAAGGCAGCCTTCACAGCCGGGATAAACTGCTCTGCAATGTCCTTGTGAACGAGAAGCGTCTCAATGGCGTTGCAGACAGAGGGGCGCTGCGTCTTGGCGTTGTCAGCGATGGCAACGGCCATATCGAGCTTGGCGGAAGCGTCTACATACACATGGCAGTTGCCGGCACCAGTCTCGATGACCGGAACAGTCGCCTGCTTTACGACTGCCTGGATCAGGCCAGCACCACCGCGGGGGATCAGGACATCAAGGTAGCCATTGAGCTTCATCATATCCGCTGCGGTCTCGCGGTCAGTCTTTTCTACGAGCTGCACCAGCTCACGGGGCAGATCCACACTCGCAAGTGCTTCCTGCATCACCTGCACGAGACAGGTATTGGAGTGGATGGCTTCCTTGCCGCCGCGCAGGATCACGGCATTGCCTGCTTTCAGGCAAAGTACGGCAGCGTCTACAGTCACGTTCGGACGGGACTCGAAGATAATGCCAATGACGCCCATCGGTACACGCACCTGACGGATACGCAGGCCGTTCGGACGCAGCCAGCCGCCGGTCTCCTCACCGATCGGATCGGGCAAGGCAACGACCTTCAGGACAGCGGCTGCAATGGCGGTGATGCGCTTCTCATCAAGGCGCAGTCTGTCCTGCATTGCAGCGGACATGCCGTTTGCCTGGGCTGCTTCCATATCCTTGGAATTTGCATCCATGATACGGTCTATATTGGCAAGCAGCGCATCAGAGATGGCTTTCAGTGCTTCGTTCTTCTTCTCAGAACCGGCTGCCGCAGCAGCACGGCTGGCGATCTTTGCCTTCTCGCCTAAGGTCTCCATATAATTCATGCTCAGCCTTCCTTTCTGACTGCCGGGAAATACGTTCCGAGCTCCTCGCCGTCAAAGAGACGATAGAGATCCTCGGGATTCTTGCCATTCATGATCACCATGTCCACGCCTGCGGCAGTCGCGATACGTGCGGCGTTGATCTTGGTCGCCATGCCGCCGGAGCCAAGTCCGCTTCCGGCGCCGCCTGCGATCTGCTCGATATAACCGTCGATCGTTTCCACCACCGGGATGATCTTGGCATCCGGGTTCTGGCGGGGATCAGAATCATACAGTCCGTCAATGTCGGACAGGATGATGAGTGCCTCCGCGCCGGCGATGGATGCCACAACGGCGGAGAGCGAATCATTCTCGCCGATCTCGAGCTCCAGCTCATCAATGGCGACTGTGTCGTTCTCGTTCACGATCGGGATGCAGTTCACTCTGGTCAGCGCATCAATGGCGTTGCGCACATTGTCCACGCGGTCGGGGCTGGTGATGATCGTCTTGGTCAGCAAAATCTGCGCAACGGTGATGCTGTACTTCGAGAACATCTCGTCATAAATATGCATCAGCTCGCACTGGCCAACTGCCGCCGCAGCCTGCTTGAGGGGCGTATCCTTCGGGCGTTCCGGGAGATTCAACTTGCCTACGCCGAGACCTACGGCGCCGGAGGATACAAGGATCACCTCGTGGCCGGCATTCTGGATGTCAGCGAGCACTCTGGTGAGATTCGTCATGCGGCGGATGTTGAGCTTGCCGGTCTTATGGGCAAGCGTCGATGTGCCGAGCTTGATGACGATGCGTTTTTTATTTCTGATATCAATCATGGAGCTAACCTCTCTGTCAGTTGACTTGGTTGGTCGGATGACCTTCCAGATAATTCCGCAGATTGCCGGCAACAATGCCCACAAGGCGATCTCTCGTCTCAAGGGCAGACCAGGCAATATGCGGCGTGATAATGCAGTTCTTTGCTGTTTTCAGGGGCGTTGCAGGATCCATCGGCTCCTTAACGAGCACGTCGGTGCCATAGCCGGCGATCCTGCCTTCGTTCAGGGCATCCGCCACCGCCTGTTCATCGGCGATGCCGCCTCTGGCAGTGTTGAGCACATAGGCGGTCGGCTTCATCAGGGCCAGCGTTTCCTTGCAGAGGAGCTGTGCCGTCTGCTCTGTCAGAGGACAGTGAACACTCAGCACATCCGCACGGCGGAACGCTTCTTCCCTGCTGACAAGCTCGTATGGGCAATCCTTGGGGATGCTGCGGGTATGTACCAGCACGTTCATCCCGAAGGCATCCGCGACCTTTGCCACGCCCTGCCCGATGCTGCCATAGCCGATGATCGCCATGGTCTTGCCGTACAGCTCATGAACCGGATACGGGAAATAGGAAAATGTCGCACTGCGCTCCCATTCGCCGTCTGCAACTGCCTTTTCGTACCGCGGCAGATTGCCGGCAAGGCTCAGCAGAAGCGCGAAGGTATGCTGGATGACTGCCTGTGTCGAATAGGAACCGGCATTGCACACGGTGATGCCGTGTGCAGTCGCTGCCGGAATGTCGATATTGTTGTAGCCCGTCGCAAACAGGCCGATATAGCGAAGATTCGGACACTTGTCCATGACCTCCGCGGTGATGGGCGTCTTGTTGACAAGGACGATCTCGGCATCGCCGATCTTCTCGGCGGCCTCCTCCGGCTTGGTGGAGCCGCAGCAGATGACCTCGCCGAACTCCTCAAAAACAGAAAATCCCATATTCACCGCAGACATAGTACTCCAGTCCGGGATGACGATCTTCATGCCTCATCCTCCGGCGACTTTTCCTCCTCGATCTCCTTGGCAGGCTCCTTCTCCTTGTCAAGTGTCTGCGACAGGATCAAGGCCAGCGCAAGCGCTACGATCTCGCCGATGCCGACCGCAAAGAACACGGTCTTGCTGTCGAACACATACGGCACCAAAGTACACGGCAGTGCAATCGCCAGAATGAGATGGTGGCTCTTATGATAGCGGATAAATTGCAGGCCGAATACCAGAAACGCCAGAAGTGCCAGAACGATGTGCAGCTCTATGCGGATCGGAAAATAAGATGTATCCATATTATCCAAACTCCTTTTTAATGATGTATAAGTTTCATAATTTTCATTATACCACAATCCGGCAGGAAATGCAAGGGAAAAATCAAAAAAGTCATGGAAATCAATTTTCGGGCATTCCTCTTGACAAATCCACAAAAATATGCTATAATGACTTTGTTCTGTGGGGCATGATCCACAAATCTTACGACCGCTTTTCTACCGGAAAAGCTCAGCCCATACGGACAGGCGGGTCGAAAGCCGATACAGCGGCGTTTTTGCTGCATTATTGATAGAGCTGCTGCTCACTATTTTATAAGATGATGACTTTATAATCAAACTTGTGAAAAGGTCAATAAGAATCGGCAGAAGTCCGGAATGCATCCCCTCTCCTGAAACCCGGGATGCGTGTATGCTGGAATAGCAAATTTCTGCGGATGAAGCCTTTCAGGGCTTTGTCCGTTTATTTTTTAACAGAGGAAGGTCGCCATGAATCTCGAAAAGCAGAAATCAGCGCCCGTCTATGAAGCTTTGGAACGCTTCCGGCGGCAGCGCGTCGTACCGTTTGATGTACCCGGCCATAAGCGCGGCAGAGGCAACCCGGAGCTTGTCAAGCTGCTGGGTGAACAGTGTGTTGGGCTCGATGTCAATTCGATGAAGCCGCTGGACAATCTCTGTCATCCTGTCTCCGTCATCATGGAGGCAGAGCAGCTTGCAGCGGAGGCATTCGGTGCGGCACATGCCTATTTTATGGTTGGCGGCACAACCTCTGCGGTGCAGTCAATGGTGCTGACCGCGTGCAAGCTCGGTGACAAGATCATCATGCCGCGAAACGTTCACCGGAGTGCGATCAATGCAC
>JAGADP010000042.1 GCA_017828885.1 Oscillospiraceae bacterium
ATAGTCGAGCCCTGTGCCGTAGCTGACAAGGCCTACCAGAAAGAGGACTGACATGACGGGCAGGACGTAGTTGAAGCCCGTGCGCAGAATGCCGTTCTCGCCGAAGATGAAGCCGCCGAAGAAGCGCAGCCATTCGAGAACCAGCGGGATGCCGCCCTCCTTGCGGGCATGCCGCATCTCCCGCAGGCGTTCCTGCATCGGGCGGTTGTATTCGTTGAAGGCAAAGCGGATGTTCTGCCAGATCATGACAAAGAAGCGCGCTGCCTGCTGTGCGGTATATTTCAGCATCCGGCCGATGCCGCCGAGCAGCGTCTGGAAGGCGGAGAGCACTGCGATCAGACTGTGCAGCACCATCATGCCGAGCCGCACGAGGGCTTCTGCGGGACTGTGGGAATCGGTGCGTGGATCGGGATTGTTCCTGCGTGCCATGGAGCGGCTCCTTTCTTCTGAAATAGCGGATCTGGATCCGTGAAAAAGCTCATACATAGATAGTATAGCACATCCCAGGAAAAAAATCAACTGTCAATGGAAAAATGGAGTGCCCAAACGGTGATTCTTTGGTTCTGGGGTGGGTCACCTGCAAGCCGCCCCACTCAGCCCCGCTTAGTACAGGAGAAAGAAACAGCGGATGGGCGGGAGGACTGCCGATACTTTTTCTGCGCCGTATGCTGCGGGATGTTGACGTTTCCGCGATTTTGTGGTATAATAATGTCAGTTTGTTTCGGAGAGAAGCGGCGTGACACAGAAAGGATGCAGATTTATGAAAAACAGAGTTCTTGCAAGGGCAGCGGCGGCTTGTCTGGCCTGCCTGATGGCGGCGGGGACGGCCTGCGCGCTCCCGCAGACATCACCGGTGCGGACTTCGCTCTGCGCTTCTGCGGCGGAGGGGCAGCCCTACACCGAGGTGACGGCCGGTGCGCTGACCTGCCATAAATACAACGACTATGCGCTGATCGCTGCCTGTGATCCCGAGGCGGTGACCGTGGAGATCCCGGCGGAGATCGGCGGTGTGCCTGTCCGCGAGATCGGGGCGGATGCGTTCCGGGGCTGTGCGGTCAGCAAAGTGACGATCCCGGATTCGGTCATTTCCATCGGCGCACGCGCGTTCTTCGGCTGCCCTGACCTGACGGAGGCGGAGATCCCGGAATCGGTCTTTCTGCTCGATGCACAGGCGTTTGCCGACTGCGCGTCGCTCGAAAAAGTGACGCTCTCGGAGGGGCTGAAAACCATCGGCACGGAGGCCTTTGCCGGAACGGCGCTGCAGGAGGTCGCGATCCCGGCTTCCGTGACGCATTTCGGGCAGGGTATCTTTGACGGCACCCCCTGGTGGGAGGCGCTGGTGGCGGAGGATCCGCTGGTCATCTTCAACAACATCGTGCTGGACGGCCGGAGCTGCGAAGGGGATGTGGTCATCCCTGACGGCGTGACCGAGATCGGCACCTATGCCTTTGAGTGCAGCGGTATTACCTCGGTCGTGATCCCGGACAGCGTGGAGACGATCGGGATGGATGCGTTCTCGTACTGCGAGAGCCTGACTGCGGCGACGATCCCCGATCATATCGTCGAGCTGCCGATCGGCATGTTCTGCGGCTGCATCAGCCTGACGTCGGTGAAGCTGCCGGCGGATGTGCTGAACCTGCGGTCGAGCGTGTTCTCCGGCTGCACGTCGCTCGAGGAGGTCATTTTCCCCGATCACCAGGTGGATGTCTACAGCAGCGTCTTTTCCGGGACGCCGTGGCTCGAGACGAAGCGTGCCGAGGATCCGCTCGTCATCGTGAACGGCACGCTCATCGACGGGCGCACCTGCAAGGGCGATGTGGTGATCCCGGACGATGTGACGATCATCGCTTCCCGGGCGTTCTATTCTGACCCGGACATCACCTCGGTCGTGGTGCCGGTGGGCGTGGAGAATATCTGGGATTCGACGTTCGAGAGCTGCGGCAAGCTCAAGTCTGTCGAGTTGCGGGGCGTTTCCTACATCGCACGGAATGCCTTCAACGAATGCACATCGCTGAAAAAAGTGATGCTTTCCGGCAATCTGAGCACGGTCAGCGAGGATGCCTTCCACGGGATCACCGGACGCATCCCGCTCACCTACGGCGGCACCAAGGAGCAGTGGGGAAAGGTCAGCGTGGCTTCGGGCAATTCGCTGCTGCGTCTGGCGATCGTCACCTACGGCGAGACCGGCGACGTGGACGGTGATGCCAAGCTCGGTGTCACGGATGTGGTCGCGCTCCAGAACTGGCTTCTTGCGATGCCGGATGCGCAGATCATTGCGTGGAACAATGCCGATCTCAATGCGGACGGCGTGCTGGATACGTTCGATCTGGCGCTGATGAAGCGGGAGCTGCTTGCAAAGGAATAAAGAAGATGTCCCTCCGGGTGTGGATCCCGGAGGGACTTTTTGTATCTTAAAATGCAGATTAAGATTCTTTTAAGACTCCGGTGCTACACTGTACGCAGAAGATGATGATAATGGTAGATCTGTCCGGTGCGGGGTGCTGCGCCAACAGAGCGTACCGGACGGACCGACCGCCCTCTTTTGAACGAGGTGATCGTATGAAACTGCATACATGGATCAAGCGGACGATCGCAGCAGCGGCTGCGTGTGCGATGCTGGCACCGGCCTGTGCACTGCTGCCGGCCGATGCGGCAGAGGTACCGGATTTCTCCGGGCTGGGCGCTGTCGGCTGCCTGACCGAGGCACAGACGTGCGCCGCCGCCGAGAGCATCTACAAGGCGCTGGAGAGCCATGCAGATGTGGCCAATCTCTCCACATCCACGGACGCCTATGTCAAAGCCGGCACGGAGCAGATGGATTCGCTGATGAATGTGTTTGCCACGGTGGTCGGCGGCTATGATGCCGGCGTTCTCACCAACAAGAATTCCATCAGCCTGAAAATGGCCTACAGCCCCCGCAGGGGGAATTATATCAGCGGCATCGTGATCTATTATCTCGTGGACGATGCCGTCTACAGCAAGACCTACAACAACATGATCGACCGGCTCGATGCCATCTCTGCGCAGGTGGATCCGGCCTGGTCGGATGTGGAGAAGGCGCTGTTTCTGCATGAATACATCGCCGTCCACTATGACTATGACACGGGCTATGCCGACTATCCGACCGAGGATGAGGAGTACCTCTGCCACACCGTCTATGGCATGTTTACCCGCGGCAAGGCGGTCTGCGAGGCCTATGCATGGCTGTATGACCTGCTGCTCCGGCGGGAGGGGATCGACTCTTTCATGGTATGCAGCACGGAGCTGGGGCATGCGTGGAACCTGGTGGAGCTCGACGGCGAATGGGCGCATGTGGACATCACCTGGGACGACTGCTACCAGGAGCACTGCGGCGTGGTGCTGCATGACAGCTTCCTGAAAAGCAGCGACGCTATGCGCGAGACCAAGCATTCCGGCGATGACTGGGTCATCAGCACCGGCACGCCCGTTTCCGAGATGAACGTGACAGACCGCTACAACAGCGGCTTCTGGAACGGCAGCCGCGCAGCGATCTGCCGGTATCAAAATCAGTGGCTTGCCATCAAGCCGGATAGCAAGGCGCCGGCGGTCGGCTGGTTCTATCTCTATGACTATGACCCGGCGACGCTCACCGCCGACTGCACGGAGATGCTCTCGCTGACGCTGTACTGGGATGTGATCGGTGCCCCGACCTATTATACGGGGACGTTCATCTCGGCGGATGCTTACGGCGATGTGCTGTATTATTCCACGCCGGATTCCCTCATGGCCTACTATGACGGCGAGGTCTACTGGCAGCTTGACCTTACGGACGAGCAGCTTGCCGGGAACCGGATCTATGGCATGTACATCGACGGCGATACGCTGTATTATGCGCTGTCTGCCTCGCCCTCGGGTGCGGTGACGCGGTGCAGCGTGAAGCTCTCTGATCTGCCGGGGATCACGGCGCCTGCGACGGAAGAACCGACCGAGCCGGAGCCTGCGACTGAACCTACAGAGGCGCCGACGGAGCCTGAAACGGAACCGGCCACAGAGCCTACGGAACCGGAGACGGAGCCCACAGAAGCCGTGACGGAACCGCCTACAGAGCCTGTCACGGAGCCCGCTACGGAACCGGAGACGGAGCCTACAGAAGCGCCTACGGAACCCGAAACGGAGCCCACAGAACCGCCGACCGAAGCTCCCACAGAGCCGGAGCAGGGCGATCTGGACGGGGACGGCGAGATCACGGTGACGGATGTGATCTTCCTCCAGCAGTATCTGCTGTGTCTGACCCCGCTGACACCGGAGGAGGCCGCCTGTGCCGACCTGATGCCGGACGGGACGGTGGATGTATTCGACCTCGGCCTGTTAAAGCGAATGCTGCTCGAAAAGACGAGCTGATCCTTCATACTACACACAGATCCCCTCCCGCACCGGGAGGGGATCGCTGTTTTAGTCATCGGAACGGACTCTGCCGTCCTCATCGGTACGGTATGCGCCGTCGCTGTCGGTCTTGTCCATCGCGTCGCTGACGTCCTCCGCGGCCTCGCTGACGATCTCCTTGCCGCGCTGTGCAGCATCGCTTGCCATCTCCTTGCCGTTCTGTGCAGCATCGCTTGCCAGCTCCTTGCCGTCGCGGACGGCATCCGTCACCATCTCGCGGGCATCAGATACCACACCGCTGCTGCGGTCGGTCTCGGCCGGTGTCCTGTCATGGCGCATCCCGCAGCCCGTGAGCAGCACCGCCGCCAACAGCGCGGCAGGTACCGGATATGCTCTGTGCTTCATGGTCTACCTCCTTTGAGCCGGATGGCTCTGTAGTAGTTTTACCGGCTGTCATGCATCTATGACAGGAAATGACAGGAAGTATTAAATATTTGTATCACATGCACAAATACTGTTAAAAAATACTGTGCGATGCAATGATTTTTCACAAAATCTATTGCATCAGATATAGGAACGTGGTATAATAATAGAGATGTCTGAACAGGATCGGAGGTAGGGAAATGGACGCAAAGGAAGAATTTCTGGAAATTTACCGCAGCAAGATCACCCGCCGGGGCTCACAGCAGCTCCTCGACTATCTGCTGAGCGATGCAAGCGATTTTTTCACGGCGCCGTCCAGCACCCGCTACCACGGTTCCTATGCAGGCGGCCTTGTGACGCACAGCGTGAATGTGTACCACTGCCTTGTGGACTATCTGTCCCGCCCCCGTACCAAGGAGCTGTATGGGATGGACTATTCCGAGGAATCCGTGGCACTGACCGCGCTCCTGCATGACATCTGCAAGCTGAATCTCTACAAGACAGACTATCGCAACGCCAAGAACGAGCAGGGCGTCTGGGAGAAGGTGCCTTTCTACACCATCGACGACAGGCTGCCCTACGGCCACGGCGAGAAATCCGTCTACATCATTTCGGGCTATATGCGCCTGTCCCGCGAGGAGGCCTTTGCGATCCGCTATCACATGGGCTTTTCCGCAGAGGGCAACAAGAACGACGTCGGCAAGGCGTTTGAGATGTTCCCGCTGGCGCTGGCACTGCATGTGGCAGACATGGAAGCGACCTATTATCTGGAAGGTTCCATCAAGTGATAAGACGCCCACCGATCACCCAATGATAAGGAGTACAAAACATGAGCTGGTATGAGAATGCCCTGATCTATCACATTTATCCGCTTGGCTTCTGCGGTGCGCCGAAGTTCAATGAGGGCGGCGAGCCGGTCAACCGTCTCGAGAAGATCCTCGACTGGATCCCGCATCTCCAGGAGATGAACGTGGATGCCGTCTACTTCGGCCCTGTGTTCGAGAGTGTGGAGCACGGCTATGATACGATCGACTACAAGATGATCGACCGCCGTCTCGGCACGAACGAAATGTTCAGAAACATCTGCGGAAAGCTGCATGAGGCAGGTATCCGTGTCATCCTCGACGGCGTGTTCAACCA
>JAGADP010000043.1 GCA_017828885.1 Oscillospiraceae bacterium
CAAAGTAATGCACAGCGGCTGTCCGGCTGCGATGGAAGCTGCCAGAGCCTTTGATAATGTGCAGGTGATCGACACCGGCCATCTGTCGAGCGGACAGGGACTTCTTGTGCTGGAAGCATGCAGGATGGTCGAGGAAGGAAAGAGTCCTGCGGAGATCACAGCGCATCTTGCAAAGCTCAGCTCCAGAGTCCATACGAGCTTTGTGGTGGACGATCTGGAATTCCTTCACCGTGCCGGTCAGGTGAGCCAGAAGGTCGCC
This sequence comes from Oscillospiraceae bacterium, assembly GCA_017828885.1. Lineage (GTDB taxonomy): Bacteria > Bacillota > Clostridia > Oscillospirales > Ruminococcaceae > UBA3855. Next base: position 260 of record JAGADP010000043.1, read on the forward strand.
GAGCTGACACGTTCGTTCATGGTGCGTCCGATCCTGAAACTCCGGAGGGGGCGGATGGTCGTCGGCGGCGTATGCTTCGGCTCACGTGAGCATGCATGGCGTTCCTATATCGCCGGTGTGCTGCGGAAAAAGCCGTTCATCGACACCCGCGTTGCCTTTGTGACCTATGTGGGACTGAGCAAGCGTGAAATGGACTGGATCCGCGAGGAGATCGAGAACCATATCCATTTTGAAAAGATCTATTTCCAAAAGGCCTCGCCGGCGATCGCCGTGAACTGCGGTCCCGGCACCTTCGGCGTGCTGGTACAGGAGAAGCTGAGCTTTTCCGGACAATGACAAAAACGCTCTCCGATCATTTTCGGAGAGCGTTGCTGTTTATAGATCATTCCGGAATGTGCAGCTCCAGCCAGCGCAGCAGGTAGGCATAGACTTCCGCTCGATCCGTTTCATCGAGGAGGTTGTGCCGGTCGTTTGCAAAGAGCTTAATCTCAAGATCGACGATCCCGGCGGCCTGGTAGGTACGGAACAGCTCCCGTACATCCTTGCCGTTGTCACCAACGGGGTCTTTATCGCCGGAGATCAGCAGAAGCGGCAGCTCCTTCGGGATACCGGCCACGACGGGCTCAAGCTGGCAATCCTCGAGCATCGAGAACAGGTTATAGTACCCGTTGACTGTGAAGTGGAAGCTGCAAAGCGGGTCGTTTAGGAAGGTATCCACACGCGCCTCGTCCTTGCTCAGCCAGTCGTAGGGCGTGCGCACCGGCTCGAATTCCTTGTTATAGTTGCCGAATGAGAGACGATTCAGCGTATTGCTGTGGGCATGCCACCCCTTGAAGAGGGCGATCGACCGGCACATCCTCTTGATGGATGCAAGTACCTGCAAAGGCGAATTGCCCGTGCCCATGAGGATCGCACCCGCCAGACGCTTGCCGCATCGCCCGATATACTGCCGCAGCAGGAATGAGCCCATGCTGTGACCGAGCATGAAGTAGGGGACACCCGGGAACTGATGCTCCATGCGGCGGCGCAGGGTGTGCAGATCCTTCAGGACGATGAGGTCGCCGTCCTTTTCCGAGAAGTATCCGTGCTCCTCGACACTCGTCACGGAGGTGCCGTGACCGAGATGGTCGTTGCCGACAACGCAGAAGCCTTTTTCAGCAAGATACCGAGCGAATTCGTCATAGCGCCAGATATGCTCACACATGCCGTGGCAGATCTGTAAGATCGCCTTCGGCTTGCCCTCTGGAAGCCATGCGGCAGCGTGGATGGTGGTCTTTCCGTCGTGGGACGGATAGAAAAAATCCTGTTTCATTTTTGTACCTCCTTGTATGCCAGCGTTTCTAAGTACTATTATAGCATGGATCCATTCAGATGTCAATGCAAAACAGAAGCGCCGGAGCATTCCGACGCTTTTGTCGCATTGTGTTTACACGGGATCAAGCTCGATCTTCGAGTTACTGGTGGTGATAATATCCTCTGCATCAAAAGAAATGATCTCCAGCTCCGGAGAGATATAGATGTCCTTCATGTCAGGTTACTCCTTTCGCAAATTGTCAAGACTGACCCAGTGTGGAATACTCATTCGCGGCCGCATAATATGCATACAGTGCTTTTGCCATGTTGATATTTCTTGTGCTTTGCTGATCGGTACTGTTCAGAACGCGTTGGCTCCATGTCAGAGCAGAGACCGGCGTGTAATTGATATTACCATCTCCAAGCGAGAGCTTGTACATGTCGCCGAGGTGGAGCGGTGTCAGCCCCGTGAGCTCGAAGTAGGAGTGGTATTCCGCAGGTGCGATACCGCCGCTGCTGGATGTGACATCTGTACCAACACTGTCGCGAACGAACTGTCCGGAAATGTTGGGATCGTACTTGGTATAAACGCGGAGCGCTGTCTTGGAATCCAACACAAGGGAGATCTTCACATCATTGTCGGGCAGATTATATCCTGTCAAAGCAGTGGTAATATCATTATCGGTCTTATTGGCCATTGCCATGTATTGGGTGATGGCCGTTGTGACTTCTGCATCATTCACGTTGCCCGTAGACTGGAAGTAAGCATCAGAAGCATCGCCGAAGAGCTCTGTTGCCATGACCATGGCAAGTCTCTTCTTGATCGCCGCGGCATTCTGAGCCTGCTGTGCAGCGACAGCCTGTGTATACTGCGTTGTATATGCCGTTTCGAGGCTTCTGAGATAATCGCGAGCAGACTTTGTGATCGGTGCGCCGACTGGAACATCGCCCTTGTAGAGCTGCGCCGTGATCGGCTGATTGATATTCTTGGCATAGATGTGGGCAGAAGCCTCCCAGTTGCCGTCATCTGTCTTGGTCACGGGGCTGGACTTGTCCACACTTTCACCTGTGTATCTGACAGAGAATTCTCCGCAGGTGGCATCTGTGACGGAGGATTCATCGGTGTAGAAATTGAGCTTCAGGTCATAGCCAAGCACGATATTCCATGCATCGAAGGGGGTATCCGTGATGAAGAAGTATACAGACCC
>JAGADP010000044.1 GCA_017828885.1 Oscillospiraceae bacterium
CCGATCCTGGCAGATTCGCTGAAGCTGCAAACCGGCAGCAACAAGCTCCCGATCAACTGCAATGGCGGTCTGCATCTGTTCACGTATGATTCGTATGTGGACATTGCCGATGAGGCATACTGCTATGAGCCGGACAAGAAGCTCTACTTCTTCTGGAAGAGCAGCAGCGCAGCGGAGACATCCTCTGCCTTCACCGGCGGCGTTGCGGCGCTTGCAGGTCTGGCAGGCATCGTGGTCGGCGCGCTTGGTACCGCTACTTTCACGATGAGCAAGAAGAAGGAAGAGCCGGACGCCCCGGCAACGACCGCATAACACAACAGAACCCGGGGAGGCGTGCTCCCTCACCGACGATTTTGGGAGAAACATATGAAAAGAAAAGCATATCAGAAAGCAGTGTCTCTGCTCGTGGCTGCGGCAGCATTGATCTCCGGCGGCGGTGTCGGAACGCTCAAAGCGGCTGCAGAAGACAAGGCTCCCTATATCAGCGAGGTGTTCATCGCCTACGCCGACACGGAGGAGAATGCGATCAATTACCTGGAGAGCCATGGCTGGGAAGCGGTCAAGGGCAATCTCAACCAGGGCAAATCCAAGACCGTGGCTGTGATGGGCATCCACCGCACCGGCAACGCGAGCGAAGCCATCACCGATATGGCGGTGATGAACATGGGACTCACGGAGGAGCAGGCGAAAAAGCTCAACATGCAGGCATCTGTCGGCTACAGCTTCAAGGACTATGACCAGATCGTCAAGGAAAAGAAGGTCGAGATCGACGAATTTATCAACAGCTTCCTGCCGGCGATCCGGGAATACCGTGCGAACTACAAAAACGGCAAGGGCGAGGCGCATCAGCGTGCCGTACTGGCGCATGACCTGCTGAACCTGTATTATGACGGCAAGGTGGACGGGAGATTCGCCCGCCACGACTCCGGGCAGAAGCTCGGCGATCTCCTGCTCGGCGACCTCATGCAGGAAAAAGGCATGACTGACAGCGCCTATGAAGCTCTCGCCGCCAATGACCGTGTCAAGATCGGAGATCTCCAGCAGATCATCCTCGAAGGCTCTGTCCTGACTGTGTCGTCTATGGAGCAGCTCATCGGTCTCTCCACGGATACGGACGAGGACGGCTGGCTCGTTCGTCTCGGAGACATCAGCGGCGTGGATCTGGCTTCCAACATCGAGTATGTGCTTCCGGAGACAGCGGGACAAAATCTCTCCCGTTCCGCCGCACAGAGCAAGCTGGATCTCAAATTCGGCGATTGCGCCAAGAAGCTTTCGAGCGGCTACTTTGAGGTGCGCTCCGACCTGATGTTCGTTCAGACGTATCTGGAGGAAAATGACCTCCTGCAAGGAGATAACGAGAAGGACGATGCCTATGCGATCCGCGTGATGGAGTACTTCGGCATGATCATGGACGAAGCGGCCGAGGCGGAAGATGAGACGCTTGACCCGGAGCTCACCGAGGGTATACAGGCGTTCGGTCTCTTCTCGGTCTATGCCGAGACACAGCATACCGATTATGAAGGGGAATGGGGCGACACGCTCTATGATTTCTTCAATCCGGAGGATGGGAAGGATTACAACAGCTACACCAATTTCATCCCGCTGGCGTTCTCCCTTTCGGACGGACAGCGTGCTGCGATCGGCTTCCTGACGCTGACGGATCTGATCAAGTTCGGCTGTGATGCCGAGGGTGCGGTCTCTACAGTCAGAAACAAGATGCAGGAAGCGTACAACGACCAGAAAGAGGTCTCGGTGTACACCGGTATCAACCGTGCGATCTTCCGGGAGGGCATGGTCGCCCTGACCAATCGTGCCATGATGGAGGCTGCTCAGAGGAATCCCTTTGACGATTATACAGAAAGTGTGGCTTTTGATATATGGGATAATTATATCTCGCTTATCTGTCTGGTCGGCGGTTCGATCTTCTTGATCATGGGCTGTGTAGGCGCAAAAATGTGTGTGAAGACTATTGAGCTCGTGAGCGTCAGTGATGTCATCGAGGATGTGGTCGCAAATCTTTCGCAGGAAGCGACGAGAGGCGGCATGCGAACTGCATTAAAAGCCACATTAAGTAATGTGCCGCTTGGTCAGGAATATTCGGCTGCTTCTTATGTCGGATTTACGGTTGCGGCGATCGGTGCAGCGCTTGCCATTTATGGTGCGGTAACGACCGGTATCGCGCTCGCCAAGAAGAGAAAGGTCTATCAGGAAAGAAACTTCACAGTGATCCCGTACTACATTGTCGATGAGGCGGATATCGTCAGCTACACCACGGATGCAAACGGCGTCGAGAAGAAGAACATCGAGTTCGACCAGTTTGTCTACTATGAAGCGGTCAAGTGCAACCGGCAGGATTACAAGAGGGTAGAGGATCCCCAGAAAGGCGTTGATAAGTATGTCGAGTGGGGCTGTGCCGACCTTGCCGATCTCAACTGCGATGTCGGCAAGCAGTGGCTGGCGCTCTATACGGTAAAGTCTCCGAAGAAGGGTGATCCGATCCTGGCAGATTCCCTGGTACTGAAAACCGGCAGCAACAAGCTCCCGGCAAACTGCACCGGCGGTCTGCACCTGTTCACATATAGCTCGTATGTGGACATTGCCGATGAGGCATACTGCTATGAGCCGGACAAGAAGCTCTACTTCTTCTGGAAGAACAGCGATACGGCTTCTATGACATCCTCGGCATTCTCCAACGGCATTGCAGCGCTTGCAGGCTTGGCAGGCATCGTGGTCGGCGCGCTTGGTACCGCTACTATCATGATGAGCAAGAAGAAGGAAGAGCCGGACGCCCCGGCAACGACCGCATAACAAAACAAAAACCGGGGAGGTGTGCTCCCTCCCCGGCAATTAGGGGAGAAACATATGAAAAGAAAAATGCAGCAAAGAGTCCTGTCTCTGCTTGTGGCAGCGGCAGCATTGATCTCCGGCGGCGGTGTCGGAACGCTCAAAGCGGCAGCTGAAGACAAGGCTCCCTATATCAGCGAGGTGTTCATCGCCTACGCCGACACGGAGGAGAATGCGATCAATTACCTGGAGA
>JAGADP010000045.1 GCA_017828885.1 Oscillospiraceae bacterium
CACGGCGACCTTGACACGGAATTCCGCGACGATCCCGATGCCATCCGCGAGGAGGGCACCTCGCTGGGCGGGCAGGACGGCGACCTCGGGACCTTGCGTGCGCGCTGCTATGGGATGCTGCTGCCGTCCGGCAATGATGCCGCCAATGCCGCAGCCGTTCGCATCGCCGGGAGTATCCCGGATTTTGCGGCGCTGATGAATGCCCGTGCGCAGAGTATCGGTATGCGGGATTCGCACTTTGTCACGCCTTCCGGTCTGGAAGGGGAGGGGCACGGTGCCTCCGCCTATGACATGGCGCTCCTCACCCGGGAAGCCCTGCGCAACGAGACCTTCCGCAGCATGTGCTGTGAAAAGGCCAAGACCGTCTGCTTCGGCGCCCCGCCCTATGAGCGGACGCTGTACAACACCAACCGCCTCCTCACCATGCGTGAGGACGTGATCGGCGTCAAGACCGGCTTTACGGATGAAGCAGGGCGCTGCCTTGTCTCGGCCTGCGAACGCGACGGCGTGACGCTCATCTGTGTGACGCTGGGTGACCCGGACGACTGGAACGACCACATGCGCCTGTATGACTACGGCTTCTCCCGTGTGCAGGCGACGGCGTTGCCTGTTCCGGAGGAGCTGACCTTTCCGGTCGCAGGCGGTACGCAGGAGACTGTCGCCGTACAGCCCGCCGCGCCCGTGACCATCGGCGCCGTGGACGGCAGACCGTCCGGCATCCGCACGACCATCCGGCGAGCCCCCTTTGTCTATGCACCGGTCTGCGAGGGCGACCCCCTCGGCGAGATCGTGTATTATTACCAGGAGCGCGAGATCGCTTCTGTGCCTCTGCTTGCAGAGGAAAATGTGCCGGCACGTCCGGCCGAACGACCGAAGAAAAGCCTGTGGGAACGATTATGGCGCACTGCTCGTCAGACGCCATGATCTCTGCCCCCTCATTCCCGCCGGGAGGCGGTGAGAAAGGAGAAACCTATGGCAGCGACCCGAATCCAGAAATTACTTGCCGACGCCGGCTTTTGCTCCCGCCGCAAGGCAGAGGAGCTCATCCGCCAGGGCAGAGTGCAGCGCAACGGACGCCCCGTTGACCTGGGCGACAAGGCCGACCCGCGTGACATCATCACCGTGGACGGCCAGCGCATCAACATCCCGAAAAAGAAGAAGCTCCGCTACATCATGCTCCACAAGCCGAGAGGCTACGTGACGACCGTCTCGGACGAGCTCGAGCGCCGCTGTGTCATGGATCTGCTCGAGGACGTGGAGGAGCGTGTCTACCCGATCGGCCGCCTCGACCGCAATTCCGAGGGGCTTCTGCTCCTCACGAATGACGGCGCCTTCGCCAACGGCATCATGCACCCGTCCCGGCATGTCAGCAAGACCTACCGCGTGACCGTGCGCCCTGCCGTCACTGAGGAACAGCTTGTGGCGCTTGCCGACGGCATCGAACTCGATGGCAAGAAGACGCTGCCCGCCGTTGTGGTCGTCATGACGAACGAGCCCGGGCGCGTTGTCCTGCAAATGACCATCAAGGAAGGCCGGAACCGCCAGATCCGCCGCATGTGCGAGGCAGTCGGCCTGGAGGTAGCACGTCTGCGCCGGACATCCATCGGCCCGCTGAAGCTGGGCATGCTTGCGCCGGGCAAGTGGCGTGACCTCACCGCCGAGGAGCTGCGGGCGATCCGCAACGCCATCGGAAAGGAGTAAGCCATGCTCCAGATCATTGAAACAACGGACTTTTCCGCCTATACAGAGCTGCTCGCCGGTCTTTCGCTCCCGGCGGGCTTCCATCTGACCGAAGCGCGGGAGGATGACGCTGTCAGGGGCTATATCATCTATGCCTACGAGCCGGAGCAGGTGGTCATCTATGCCGTGGATGACGGCCATGATCTCAACTTCTGCGACGGCCTTGTGCGCTCTGTTCTGTTCAAGGCAGAGCTCCGGGGCATCGAACGTGCGGCGTTTTATATCACGGATCCTGCGATGCTCGAACGTCTGCGGATGCTGCGCTTTATACAAAACGACGAAAATATATTGCAGAATATCGCGGATATTATGGAAAGCTGCAAAAATTGCAGGGACAATCCCGCAAACACTTGAAAAAAAGTGAAAAAAATAGTATGATAGTAGTGTATGCAACGGGGCACAGAGGTTTCTGAGGAACCTTTATGCTTTTTGTTTGCTTTTAGGAAAGCGCTGATTGATGTATCAATCAGCGAACGGGGTACGGGGCAAAGCTCCGGAAAACACGTTTTTCTTTCCCCGGAGCGGTGATCACCGATTTTTCAGTGCTTTCTTATTTTTAATAGTTAGGAAGGATCGATACTATGCAGATGGAGAAAAATGCAGCCAGCCCGGCAAGGATCCGCCTTGCTGCGCTGTTTGACGAGGGATCCTATAAGGAGATCGGCTCCTGCGTCATGGAGAAGGACGCACCGGCAGGCGTTGTGACAGCCTTCGGCTATGTCAACGGCAATCCGGTCTATGCCTTCGCGCAGGATCAGAGCGTGAACAACGGTGCCGTAGGCCCGGCTCATGCCGAGAAGATCTCGAAGGTCTACACTTTGGCCGCCAAGACCGGCGCACCGGTGGTAGGCATCTGGGATTCCAACGGCGCATTCCTGGACGGCGGTTCTGCCGTTTCCCTGAATGCCTACAGCCTGCTGATGAAGCGCACCTCTGCGCTTTCCGGCGTGGTACCGCAGATCGCCGTGATCGCCGGTGTCTGCGCAGGCAGCGCCGCAATGGCAGCATGTGCAGCTGACTTTGTTGTGATGACCAAGGAGGCTGAGCTGTTCCTGACCCCCGGCTTTGCAGACGGCGCAGGCAGTACGGAGGCATGTGCCAAGAACGGCATTGCCGCCCTCACCGCTGAGGACGACGCCGATGCCTTTGCAAAGGTACGCGCTCTCGTGAACGTGCTCCCGGTCAACAACATGGCATTTGCTCCCTGCATGGAATTTGAGGCACCCGCAGCCGCAGCCGGCAGCGACCTGGCCTCCTATGTGGACAGCCTTGCAGACGGCGGCAGCGTGACCGAGCTCTATGCGGACTATGCAGGCGCAGCCTACACCGCACTGGCAACGGTCTGCGGTTCTACCGTGGGCATCGCAGCCACCAACAAGACTGACGCCAAGCTCACCGAGGCAGACTGCGCCAAGATCGCACGGTTTGTCCGTCTGTGTGATGCATTCTCCATCCCGGTGATCACCCTCGTGGATACGCTCGGCTTTGACGGCACTGCCGATACCGAGCTGACCGGCGCTGTTCGTGCGCTGACCCGCCTTGCAGGCACCTATGCCGAGGCGACCACTGCCAAGATCTCCGTTGTGACCGGCAAGGCAGTCGGCCCGGTATTTGTCGCACTCGCCGGCAAGGGCTGCAACGCTGACTTTGCCTATGCACTGGAGAATGCCTATATCGCTCCACTCATGCCGGAATCCGCAGTGGAGTTCCTGTGGCATGACAAGCTCAAGGGCTGCGACGACCTCGCTGCCAAGCGCAAGGAGCTGGCCAAGGAGTACACCGAGAACCAGGCATCTGCATTGGCAGCCGCACAGCTTGGTGTCCTCGATGAGATCATCACCCCCGCAGACCTCCGCAGCGTCCTGAGCGGTGCGCTCTCCATGCTCGAGGGCAAGCGCGTGACGAATCTCCCGAGAAAGCATAACAACCTCCCGTTCTGACGGGCTGACGGATCATTCGAGAATCCTTGAATTTACAGATAGGTGGTAAAAGGAAGCTCTGAAAAGCGTGCTTTTCAGAAAAAGCGGGTGCGGGGCGCAGCCCCGAAACTCCCCCTTCCTTTTTTAAAGAGTTCCATAGAATCCTTGAATTTACAGATAGGTGGTATATTACTATGAAAAGATTCAATGTAACAGTCAACGGCAAGACCTACGATGTCGCAGTTGAGGAAGTCGGCGCAGGCGCAGCTCCCGCACCGGCCGCAGCTCCGGCACCCGCAGCAGCTCCGGCTCCGGCCGCAGCTCCCGCAGCAGCACCGGCTGCCGCAGCAGGCGCAGGCGAGAAGGTAACTGCCCCGATGCCCGGCACGATCCTCGATGTCAAGGCATCCCAGGGTCAGAGCGTGTCCAAGGGCGACGTCATCATGGTACTCGAGGCCATGAAGATGGAGAACGACATCGTTGCTCCCTGCGACGGTACCGTGACCAGCATCGTTGTCAAGAAGGGCGACAACGTACAGAGCGGCGACACCCTGGCTACAGTAGGCTAAGCGCGGAGCCCGCGCTGGCAGCTTGCTTCGAGATTTGCGGATGCACTGCTTCGGTGTCCGCAATGCCCTTTGCCATTCGGCAAGAGGGCAAAGCTGATTTGTCTTACTTCCTAAATGAAAGGACTATAGATCACTATGGCTAAAAAAATCAGAATCACCGAGACCGTCCTGCGTGATGCGCACCAGTCCTTGCTGGCCACCCGCATGACGCTCGATGATATGCGCCCGATCCTCGGCAAGATGAACGAGGTCGGCTTCAATTCCGTTGAGTGCTGGGGCGGTGCAACGTTCAACTCCTGCCTGCGCTTCCTGAATGAGGATCCGTGGGAGAGACTGCGCACCATCCGCCGTGAGATGCCCGACACCCGTCTCCAGATGCTGTTCCGCGGCCAGAATATGCTGGGCTACCGCCACTATGCAGACGACGTGCTCGAGGAATTCGTACAGAAGTCCGTGGAGAACGGTATCGACGTGATCCGCATCTTCGATGCGCTCAACGACATCCGCAATCTCCAGACTGCCATCAACGCTGCCAAGAAGGCAACCCGCGACGGCAAAAAGGCTGAGGTTCAGGTGGCAATGTCCTTCACCACCGGTGAAGTTTTTACTGACGAATACTATGTGGAATATGCCAAGAAGATTGCAGCAGCCGGCGCAGATTCCATCTGC
>JAGADP010000046.1 GCA_017828885.1 Oscillospiraceae bacterium
CCCGAAGCGAGAAACCGGGGGTTCTCGACAAGCTGAAGCCTCAGATGCGTGAGAGCATCTGAGGCTTTTTGTGTTAACCCTTCCGTCCGGCGCGGGACAGATGCCGCAGATCCTCGAATCTGGGCTTGAACTTGTGGTAGACGACCTTGGCGCGCTGACCGTCACGGTAAAAACGTGCAAGGGCGTTGTTGAAATCTACCAGCGTATCGGATGTGGAGATCATCTCGCACACGCGGCTGATGGTCTCGGCATCGGTGTTCTTCCCGAGGAGATTGCGCACGGTGTTGTAGTACTGCACGGTGAACAGCGGCGCCTCCTCCGGGGCGGGAATGTCAAATGCCGGCTGCGGCGCAGCGCTCGCATAGCGGTCGACGATCTGCGCAAAGCTCGGAGACAGCGCGCATTGCGGCGTTTCTGCAATGCTTTCATAGCTGATCTCCGGTGCAGGTGTTTCCTCCTGTACCGGCTCCTCCGGGGCTTCTGCCTCGCTTGCGAAGGATGCGGCAATGTCCGGGATGATCCGCAGCGTGATGCTGTCATCCGGGATGAAGCGCTCGTAGAACGTGGTGCCCAGCGTGAAATCCTTGTCGCGGCTCACGATATAGAGCTGTTCTGCGCTCTTTGCACCGATGAGGTAGCCCAAAAACATCATGAGCTGGATGTCAAGTGCGTTCTTGACGGGATCACTGTTTTTGGGGCTGACATCGACCTCGTTCAGCTTCACCTTTGCCTGGCAGGCAAGGAGCTGTTCATACAGTCCGAAGGTCAGGCCACAGCGGTTCTGCGTATAAAAGATATGCAGTGTGTCCTCCTCCGTCAGCAGTTCGATGCCCCGCAGTCCCTCGATGTAGACATTCTCGTAGTCTATCAGATAGATAGCCATTTTTTCACCTCCTGTCTTCTTGTGATTTCCGCACGCCGGCACTGTCTCCGGCAGTACGGCGGTAAAAGGCAGCATCCCGGCTGTCTTTTAGAAAGATGGGCAAGCCCGTCTTTCTGGTTCTATTATACCATAGGAGGGCGGGTGTTGTCAACTGGCGCAGGGTGCCACTGCGGCGAGGGGATTTCGCCGTCTGCGGACGGCGACCAGGGCTTTCAGCCCTGGACCTGACCAGCTTTTTGAAAAAAGCTGGACCAAAAACTTTTATCTTTTGGACTTTTGCATTGGGATGGGCAAAAATCACGGCTTTTTTGCCTGCTTATGAAAGGGGGGGATCGGAATGATCCTGAATCAGGCAGGAGATATTCGTCTCGGAGAGGTGCCGGTACAGCGGGTATGTCTCGGGACACAGACGATCTGGGAGCGCAGCAGCTTTATGCCGGTCATGACGGGTGTGAAGGGGTATTTTGACAGCGCATCGGGCTTTTCGGCGCAGAGCTGGGAGAATCAGGTGGAGGGGGTGGACATCGGCTTCACCGGGAATGTCACGCGGACGGGTAATGTCATCCGCATCCCGGCAGGTGGCGGCGGCAGCTTCCAGACAGGCGTGCTGCCGGCGCAGTTCACGGTCTATCTCATCGCGCGGGCGGAGAAAACGAGCATCTGGTACTCGGGGTTCGGGCAGTTTCTGCTGTCGGGCATCACGACCAGCTCCGGCATGGCGGGCATTGAGATCAGCACGGGCTGGGATCAGCGGAGCCGTGCGGCATTTCGCTCGCAGAACGGGCAGCAAGTGGGCGCGATGCTCCCGGGCAACGAGTTCCATGTGCTGGCGGTGGCCGTATCGGGGCAGTCGGGGCGTTGCTTTGCGGACGGGAATTATAGCGGGGCGCTCAGCTATCGCGCCGGTACCTTGCAGCGGTTATGGCTCGGCAAGCGTGAGAATTTCAACTCATGCTACGCCAACGAATACAAGTTCATGGCCTATGCGGAGGCGGCGCATACCGATCTGGAGATCATCCGGAACAGCGTGTGGCTGATGCAGCATTATGGCGTGACGCCGCTGGACAGCGTGATGTTCCCGTCATGGATCTCGGCGACCGGCACACAGTATCTGGAGACGTGCTATGTGCAGCAGTCGTCGGCGATGCAGGGGAATGCGAGCCTGCGGATCGACGGCGTTTCCAATGTGTCCACGGCGATCTGGAAGGCGGGCGCGGGCTTGCAGCTTGCCTATGATCCGTATGATACGACGCATCCGCAGGTATTCTATGCCGGCGGACAGGAGGTCGTGTACACGGATCCGCAGGCGGTGCAGTACGGGAACCGTGCGGCGTTCTTCCTGCGGGTGAGCCCGTCCGGGACGCAGGTCGGCGCGGGGAGCAGCTATGTGTACGGCACGGCGGCGGATGCCTCGGCGCTGACGTCGGGCGGCTATCAGCTTCTTGACACGGGCTTCAACGGGCGGCTGTACAGCGCGATGCTCTGCGATAATGAGGAGATCGTGCGGGATCTGTTACCGGCGGTGCGGCTCTCGGACGGCAAGCCGGGTATGTATGACTTTGTGAGCCATACGCTGCTGACGAATGCGGGCGCCGGGGAATTCGGGTATGGGAGCTGATCGTGTGAGGATTTTCTGAAAAAACGGCTCTCCCTCTTGCAAAAATCCGGAAAAAGTGGTATACTGATAGTATGTGCATAAAAAGCACCCATCATCACAGAGAAAGAGGATGTATACCATGACAAAAATCACGATTTTCTCCGGATTCCTCGGCGCCGGCAAGACGACGCTCATCAAGAAGCTCATTGCTGAGGCTTACCGGGATCAGAAGCTGGTGCTGATCGAGAATGAATTCGGTCAGATCGGTATTGACGGCGGCTTTTTGCAGGACGCCGGTATTGAAGTGACGGAAATGAACTCCGGCTGCATCTGCTGCTCCCTCGTGGGCGACTTTGGCAAGGCGCTCCAGCAGGTGCTCGAGCAGTACCATCCGGATCGCATCCTGATCGAGCCGTCCGGTGTCGGCAAGCTCTCGGATGTTATCCGTGCAGTGCAGAACCTCGGCATGGAGAATGTGGAGCTCGACGGCTTCACGACCGTTGTTGATGCCAAGAAGTGCAAGATGTACCAGAAGAACTTCGGTGAGTTCTTCGACAACCAGATCACCTATGCCTCCTGCCTGATCCTCTCGCATACACAGGGTCTGAGCCAGGAGAAGCTCGACGAGGTCATCCATCTGCTGCGTGAGAAGAACGCCAAGGCGCCCATCGTCACCACCGACTGGGATGCGCTCACCGGCGAGCAGATCACCGATGCCATGACCCAGAAGAATACCATTGACGACGAGCTGGCAGCGCTCCTCGAGGAGGCGGCTCACCACGACCATCACCATCATCATCACGATGACGAGGATGAGGAGCACGAGCATCACCATCACCATCACGATCATGACGAGGATGAGGAGCATGAGCACGAGCATCACCATCATCATGACCATGATGTGGAGGAGCATGAGCACGGGCATCACCATCACGATCATGACCATGACGAGCATGAGCATCATCACCATCATGACCATGATGAGGAGGAGCACGAGCATCATCATGACCATGGCCCGGATTGCACCTGCGGCTGTCACGATCACGACCATGAGCATCATCATCACCATGCGGACGAGGTGTTCCAGAGCTGGGGCGCTGAGACAGCACGGACTTACACCACCGAGGAGATCCAGGCAGCGCTCGAGGCTCTCTCGGATGCGGAGACTTACGGCATGATCCTGCGCGCCAAGGGCATTGTGGCCGGCGCGGACGGTCAGTGGATCCACTACGATTACGTGCCCGGTACACCGGATGTGCGCCACGGCTGTGCGGCGACCATCGGCAGACTGTGCGTCATCGGTTCGGGGATCAAGGAGGATGCCATCGCCAAGCTGTTCAAGGCTGAGTGAAGCCTGAAAGGAGCAAATATATGCCTATGAATCAACCGATCGAGGACATTCCGGTATATCTGTTCCTCGGCTTCCTGGAGGGCGGCAAGACCAAGTTCATCCAGGAGACGCTCGAGGATGAGCGCTTCAACAACGGTGAGCGCACGCTGCTGCTCATCTGCGAGGAGGGCATCGAGGAATTTGACCCGTCCCGCTGGGCAAGCAAGAACGTGGTGCAGAAGGTCGTCACGGAGCAGGAGGACTTCAACGAGGCAAACCTGCGGAAGATCCTGAAAGAGTCCGGTGCGGTGCGCGTGGTGCTCGAGTACAACGGCATGTGGACGATCAATGACCTGTTCGAGCGGCTGCCTGTGGAGTGGGCGGTATACCAGGCGATGTGCTTCGTGGATTCCAACACGTTCCTGAACTACAATGCCAACATGCGTTCGCTCGTGGTGGATAAGATCAATGTCAGCGAGCTGGTGGTATTCAACCGGTTCGACATCAACAAGATGGATCAGATGGAGTTCCACAAGATCGTGCGCGGCGTTTCCCGTCGGACACAGATCGCCTATGAGCTGACGGACGGGCAGGTCGCCTACGACGACATTGAGGATCCGCTGCCCTTTGACATCACCAAGGACGACATCACGATCGAGGACGAGGATTTTGCGCTGTTCTACCGCGATATCATGGAGGAGCCGGACAAGTACGACGGCAAGACCGTGACCTTCCGGGGCGTGGCGGCGCGTGATCCGAAGTTCCCGAAGAATGTGTTCGCTGTCGGACGGCACGTCATGACCTGCTGCGTGGAGGACATCCAGTACTGCTGGTTCGTGGCAGAGTGGGAGAAGGCGCAGATGATGGAGAACCGCCAGTGGGTGCGCGTGACGGCGACCATCTCCGTGCAGCGTCACAGACTTTACAAAAACAAGGGGCCTGTGCTCAAGATCGGTGCAGTCATCCTGACGGATGCGCCGGAGCAGGAAGTTGCAACATATTATTAAGCCTTTGTCGGCTGACGCCGACTTAGGAGGGGAAGACTCCCCACGGGGTGGGGAGGTGGCACAAAGTGACAGAGGGAACGGGGCGTTCGCCCTCGCCCCTCCTAAACCACCCTCGGCAGGGCGGTGACCGCCCTGCACCCGCATCATAGATATTATTTTAAGGAGGAATTCTTATGCCGTTTATCAATGTCAAGACCAACACTGCTGTATCCAAGGAGAAGATGGATGCCATCAAGACACAGCTCGGAAAGGCCATCACGGCGCTGCCGGGCAAGAGCGAAGCATGGCTCATGGTCGGCTTTGAGCCGGAGTGTGCGCTGTACTTCAAGGGCAGCGATGCGCCTGCTGCGATGGTGCAGGTACAGACCTATGGCACCGGTGCGCAGGGTACCGATGCGCTGACCGGTAAGATCTGCACGATCCTGGAGGCGGAGCTGAATGTGCCGAAGGATCGGACGTATGTCAGCTATTTCGGCACCTCGAACTGGGGCTGGAACGGCGGGAATTTCTGAGCCTGAACTTCTGACCTGGTAAGGAGGGAGCACTATGCCGCTGCAGATCATCCGGAATGATATTACGAAAATGCAGGTGGATGCCATCGTCAACGCCGCGAACAGCTCTCTGCTCGGGGGCGGCGGTGTGGACGGCGCGATCCATCATGCGGCGGGGTCGGGCTTGCTTGCGGAATGCCGCACGCTTGGCGGATGCAAGACCGGTGAGGCGAAGATCACCGGCGGCTATGACCTGCCGGCGAAGCATGTCATCCATACGGTCGGGCCTGTCTGGCGGGGCGGTGATGCCGGGGAACCGGCGCTGCTGGCGTCCTGTTACCGGGAGAGTCTGAAGGTCGCGGCGGAAAACGCCTGCAAGAGCGTGGCGTTCCCGCTGATCTCGGCGGGGATCTATGGCTATCCGAAGGCGGAGGCCATGCACATCGCCGTGCAGACGATCACGGAATTCCTGCGGGAGACCGAGGACGAGCCGGAGGTCTGGCTGGTCATCTTTGACAGAAGCGCTGACTTCCGGGAGGGACGCTTCCGGGAGCTGGGCGGTTTCCTGCGGGAGAATTTTGCAGATGCGCTGGCAGCGGCAGATGCGGCGGTACTCGGTTCCGCTGCGGCTATGTCGCATTTTGCTGCGGCGGAGGCTGCGCCTGCTGCCAAGCAGGAGAAACGTCCGCGGTTCAAGGGCTTTGGCATGGCGAAGCGCGCCGACAATGCAATGCCGGCACCCGCTGCGCTGTGTGAAGAAGCGGCGGAGGACGGCTTTGTTGTGCCGACCAGTCTGGGAAAGGCACTCGACTGCATTGACGAGAGCTTTTCGCAGATGCTGCTGCGGCTGATCGACGAGCGGGGCATGACGGATGCGGAGTGCTACAAAAAGGCCAATATCGACCGGAAGCTCTTCTCGAAGATCCGGGGCGACATCCATTACCGTCCGAAGAAGGTCACGGTCATTGCGTTCGCGATCGCGCTGGAGCTGGATCTTGACGAGACGAAGGACATGCTGATGAAGGCAGGCTATGCGCTGTCGCACAGCAGCAAGTTCGACATCATCGTGGAGTATTACATCCGTAAGGGCAAGTACAATGTGTACGAGATCAATGAGGCGCTGTTTGCATTCGATCAGGTGCTGATCGGGGCATGACAGCAGAACGCCTCCCCTTCCTTTTCGTGAAGGGGAGGCGCTTTTTATGCCTTGTCTGTTTCGAGATATTTGGTGAGTACCTCGTGCATGGGGAGGTATTCCCGCTTCACGCGGAGGATCCTGCCCTCCGGGTCAAGGAAGCAGTGGGTGCTGGTGCCGGTGCAGCGCACCTCGCCGGTCGCCTTGTCACGTACCGTGTAGGAAAAGCCGTAGCGCAGACCGTTGTACATATTCAGGCGGGTCTCGATCTGTACGGTGTCGCCGAAGCGCACCATGCCGATGTACTTGGCATCGACCGTCAGCACCGGGCAGACGATGCCCGTGGCCTCCTGGTCGGCAAAGCGCATCCCGATGCTGTCCAGATAGTGGATGCGCGCCTCCTCGAACCAGCGGATGTAGTTGGAGTGGTGCACGATCTTCATTTGGTCGGTCTCGTAATAGTGCGGTGTGCGTTCGTAGATGTCCATGTCATTCCTCCGTGGGGTCGGATGCGGGCTGTTCTTCGGCAGGCTTGTCCTTCTTCTTGCGGAATACGACGAGCTTCGAGAAGAAGTAGTTCGCCAGCGTGACAACGACCTGTGCGGTGAACTTGAAGATCCAGTACATCAGCAGGTTGTCCACCGTCTCGCCGTCCGTGGAGTAGAAGTGCGCACCGATGTTCATGATGACCATTTCCATGAACAAGGAAGCGATTCTTGCGGAAATGAACGTCCAGAACTCATACATGAGCTGCTTGAAGCTCTTTGTGACGCTTTTGAAAACGTACTTCTTGTTGACGTAGAAGGCGAAGATGACCGCAACAGTCCATGCGATCGCCGTGGCGATGGTCGTCTTGACGGCGGCCGCATCCCAGACGAGCCCCTCCCAGCCCCAGAAGCCGGGGATGGTGAGCCCGGAGATGGGCAGCGGGTTCAGGATCATCTGCGCAACGCCCTGCACGATCAGGTTCAGGATGGTCGTCAGAAGGCCGTAGTAGATGTAGATGATGAGCTCTTCGTACTTGTCGTAGAGCTTTTTCAGGGGTGCGGGGAGCAGTTTTACAAAGAACTGCAAAATTTTATCAAACATGTTTTATTCCTCTTTCATCTGGCAGAGTAATACCCCCTCCGCCGCCATTCGGCGGCACCTCCCCCGCAAGCGGGGGAGGAAAAGGTTAGAGGGGGCTTCGCCCCCTCAACTCCCTTTCGTTGTAGATATTGGGAGGCGTGTCAGCTATTTATAGCTATACTATGCCATTAATTCGCAGATCAGCTCGGAGAACTCTGCCGGGTTCTCGACCGGCATACCCTCCATCAGGAGCGCCTGGTTGTAGAGCAGCTTGGCGTACTTGGCGACCTTCTCGTCATCCGTGCCGTTGAGGACGGTGAGCTTGGCGAAGACCGGATGCGTCGGGTTGAGCTCCATGACGAGCTTTGCCTGTACCTTCTTGTCGGTCGGCATGGCGTTGAGTACCTTCTCCATCTCGAGGGTCAGGTCGCCTTCGCTCGTCAGGCAGACAGCATGGGATTTCAGACGGCTCGACAGTGCCACACGCTCTACCTTGCCGGCAAGCGCGGCGCCCATTGCTTCAAGCAGCGGCTTGTTCTCGGTCTGCTTCTCCTCGAGCTCCTTCTTCTCCTCCTCGGTGGAGAGGTCGAGGTCGCTCTCGGTGACGGACTTGAACGGCTTGTCCTTGTAAGCGATCATCTGCTTGGCGGCGAATTCATCCACCGGTGCGGTGAAGTACAGGATCTCGTAGCCCTTGGCGAGAACGGCTTCAGCCTGCGGGAGGGCTGCGATGGCTTCCGGCGTTGCACCGGAGGCATAGTAGATGTCCTTCTGATCCTCGGGCATGCTCTCGACATACTCGGCGAGGGTGATCGGCTTGTCACCGCGGGAGGAATGGAACAGCAGGAGATCCTGGAGGTCATCCTTGTGCATACCGTAATCCGCATAGACGCCGTATTTGAGCTGGGTGCCGAATGCCTCGAAGAACTGCTCGTACTTGTCACGGTCGCTCTTGATCATGCGGGTGAGCTCGTTCTTGATGGTCTTTTCGATGCTCTTGGCGATGGCACGGAGCTGGCGGTCATGCTGGAGCATCTCACGGGAGATGTTCAGGGAGAGATCCTCGGAATCCACCAGACCTCTTACGAAGCTGTAGTAATCCGGCAGCAGGTCGCCGCACTTGTCCATGATGAGGACGCCGTTGGTGTAGAGCTGGAGACCCTTCTCATACTCGCGGGTGTAGTAGTCATAGGGCGCCTTGCTCGGGATGTAGAGCAGGGCATCATAGCTGACGATACCCTCGTTGTGGACATGCTTATAGGCCATCGGGGACATGTAGTCGGTGAACTTCTCCTGATAGAAGGTGTTGTAGTCATCATCGGTCAGCTCGGTGCGGTTGCGGCGCCAGAGCGGGACCATCGTGTTGAGGGTATCGAGGCTGATGACATCCTCATACTCGTTCTCGGTGCCGTCCTTCAGATGACGGTGGGAGACCTCCATCTTGATGGGGAAGCGGATATAGTCGGAGTAGCGCTTGATGAGCCCCTGGATGCGGTACTGCTCGAGGAACTCGCTGTAGCCCTCGTCGTCGGTGTCCTCCATGAGCTCGAGCACGATCTTGGTGCCGTGGGTGTCCATCTCGGTCTCCTCGATGGTGTAGCCCTCCACGCCCTCAGACTGCCACTTGTATGCCTTGTCGGAGCCGAATGCCTTGGAGTAGACGGTCACGCGCTTGGCCACCATGAAGGCGGAATAGAAGCCGACACCGAACTGGCCGATGATCTGCTGATCCTCGCCGAGCTCGTTGTCCTTCTTGAAAGCAAGGGAGCCGGAGCTTGCGATGGTGCCGAGGTTCTTCTCGAGCTCCTCGGCGGTCATGCCGATGCCGTTGTCGGTCACGGTGATGGTGCGGGCGTCACGGTCGAGGTCGATGCGGATCTCGAAGTCGTCCTTGCTCATGCCGACGGAATCATCCGTCAGGGAGCGGAAATAGAGCTTGTCGATGGCATCCGAAGCATTCGAGATGAGCTCACGGAGAAAGATCTCCTTGTGGGTATAGATCGAATGGATCATCATGTCCAGCAGCTTTTTGGATTCGGCCTGAAATGCCTTGGTTTCCATAGTATACATCCTCTTTCTTGCAATAGTTTAGCACTCAATGGATAAGAGTGCTAATGTCCGATTCTTATTATACACCATTCCGGCGGGTTTGTCAAGGGGGTCAGGGAAAAAGGCATGTTTAAACGAAAGCTTTGTGGTTCTGGGGTGGGCTGATCGCAAGCCGCCCCCCTCCGCCGCCGTTCGGCGGCACCTCCCCCGTTGGGGGAGGCTCTTGAGGGCGCTGGCGCGCCCCGACCTGCCTTGGGGCAATAGCCCCAAACCCGCATAAAACCGCCCCTCCCCATTGCAAAGGGGAAGGGCGGGATGTTTCAGTCGAGGACGGCGGTGCCTGCTGTGGTGGTGCGCTCTAAGATGCAGAGGTTGGTGGTGAGATACTGCCCCTCTTCGAGGGTGATCTCATCCCGGTGTCCCTGGCTCACATAGCCGTCGGTCACGGCTTCCGTGTCCCAGAGCGGGATCTCGTTATAGACACAATAGGTCCCCGTGTACTGGCTGGTGTTGCAGACAACGTTGTAGGTGCCGGGTTCCACATCCTTGCCGACGAGGAACATGCCGCTGTAGTTGAACGGGTCAAGCTCGTAATTGAAGTATTCCGAATCGATCCGCCAGAGTCTTGCAAAGGCGAAGTCGATGGACTGGCCTTCCTTCAGATCCACATAGGCGTTGTTCTGTTCCCAGCCGCCGCCGATCTCACGGGCGTTGGTTCTGGTGTAGGTGGAGTAGATAGTATAGGTGAAATCGCCGTAGCAAGGCTCGTTCTCGTCATCGCGGAACTCTCCGAATGTGTCCGAGATCACCATGTAGACACCGGGCGCGATGTCTTCGCCGACGTTGCAGGCGTCTGCATAGTAATCTACGCCCAGTTCGCCGGCAACGCCCCATAATCGGTCGCCGTTCTCGTACATGTGGTGGCTGTACTCGTCTTCATAGCTGTATTCGTCATTACGGCTGTCGCGGTCTTTGCGGGACTTCTGCTCGCGTTCGCGGAGATCATCGGGGAGAGAGAATATCTTGGAATCCTCGTCCTTCCGGGAGGGATAACCGGTCTCTCCCAGGACGAGCCGCGGGATGAGCATGGAGGCCGCCGTGACACCTAAAATAAGTATGCCGATCGCCGACAGGACGATGTAGGGGACGATGGGCTCGTTCTTTGGCGGCTCCGGTGCGATCTCGGGCTCAGGTGCGGGTTCGGGTGCGGGTTCAGGTGTAGGCTCGGAGGCCGGTGCTTGCTCAGGCTCCGGTGTTTTTGCAAGATCTACCTTCGGTGGTTCCTCCGGGGCTTTTGCACCGCAGTGCGGGCAGACAGCGCCCTCAAATTCTGTTTGACATTCCGGACAGATCATAAGCGGCTCCTTTCCGGGCTTACCAGCGCCATGCGGCGAAGGGATTCATGGATTTCTTCGGCTGCTCGGGATGCTCTGCCGCACGGCGGACACGCAGCTCGAAGATGGATGCGATGGCAATGAGCAGGGCGCCTGCCAGGAACAGGTAGATGCCCCAGTGCAGCGACGTCCAGAACGACCATGTCAGCCGGACGGTCATGACCACCAGCACTGCAAAGCCGAGCGTGAACCAGCGCAGTCTTCTGACGAAGAAGCTGCCGGCGAGGATCGCAAAGCTGAATACCACGAGGATGATCGCGTCTGCCACGTTGCCGAAGTTCATGCTCGACAGGAGCAGGCAGAACATCGTCAGGCAGTACATCACGAATCTGGCGACGTGTACGCCGGGACGCATCACCTTCGGCAGAATGAACAGCAGCGAGAAGATGAACAGATGCAGCGGCAGCAGATACAGCAGGAGCTGCGGGGTGCGCACCTCCCAGTTATGCCAGAGGACGAACAGTCCGAACGGATCCTCCCAGTTGTGGACGAGGATCGTCATGCAGAAGAACAGCGATGCCAGCAGTGCCGGGATACGGCGATGCTGGAGCCGTCCGATGTAGAGCAGCAAATACAGCGTCAGGAACAGGAAGAACAGCAGCATCGGATGCCAGTCGATCACAACGACGGCACCGACGATCGGCAGCACGCCGACCAGAAGCGGCCAGTCCATGCGGAAGGTCTTTTCCTGCATGGTGAAGAAGCCCTCCGGTACGAGGAAGCGTCCCATCAGTGCAAAGAGCCCGAGCAGGAGCGCAAAGCCAATGACCTGGAATACGATGCTCCAGGTGCCGGTATTCGTCATGCCGAATTCCGTCAGGCGGTCGGCGTCGAGCTTTTCGAGCATGCGCTGTGCGGTGAAATAGAACAGCAGCAGGTGAGGGATCGCCGCGGCGTTGATCCTCTTGCGGGTGAAAACGACCGCATAGATCCCGAGCATGATCAGCAGCAGGAAGCCCCAGCCGAAGGGGGTATCCTTCGTGTCATAGAGGGCGACCACGGCGATGAGGGAGAAGAGGATCGACGCAATTTCCAGATAGAGCACTGTGCCCTTGGTGCGCTCGTGGCTGCTGAGTGCGAAGGCTTCGAGCAGGAAGAGCAGCGTGGTAAGCGCCAGCGTCAGTGTCAGCAGGACGATCGGCATGTGATCGAACCAGATGTCGAGCGTCAGCATGAAGGCATACAGCAAGAACGGGATCAGCGTCCAGGCACCGGCCTTTTCAAGCAGCTTTCTGCCTGTCACATGGGCATAGATCACGGTCACGAGGAAGCCGAGCGTGAACATCCATGCCAGCATGATCTCCATATAGAGATCGCCGTCCACGATGAACGGGATGCGGCCGGCTACCATTGCGCCGCAGGCTGCCACAGCCGCCATGACCGGCCAGATGCGTCTGGCGAGGAAGGCCTCGGCCAGGAGCAGCAGTGCCATCACCACGAGCAGCAGCGGGTACGGAACACCGAAGCCCTCTACGGTGAGGAGCGCCGTAACGAATACGAGCGAGACATGCACGGCCATGAAGGGAGCATCTGCGGGGAGCTTTCCCTTCTTCTCGATGCAGAAGAACACAACGCTCATGATCAGCAGAGCACCCATGATCGTGATAAATGCGGGGTTTTTGAGGCCGAACAGCAGTGCGATGGCGCCGATCGGGACCATGATGAGACCGCCCACCAGACCGGCGATGCCGTAGGTCTTGGAGATGCCTTCATGCTTCACAAAGCGCAGTGCCATCAGGATCAGTGCGGCAAAAACCGGAATGAACCAGAACTTCTCGAAGTTCAGATGCGAGATCTTGCCTTCGATCCGGTCGGGGGTCGCTTCGAGGATGGCGGAGCCGACGCTGAGCAGCGCCGGCAGGCTGCCGAAGATGCCGCCGTGGAAGGTGCCGGACGAGAAGCGTACATTGCCGAAGAGAACGGCGATGAGCGCCATGAGGATGGCTGTGGCGATCGCCGCTTCATCGGTCAGGAAGGTGACGAGGATGAGATCGAGCACCAGCAGGGGATACAGAACATAGAGGGAGACGATCTCCAGCGGGGTGCCCTGCTTCTTGCGCTTGAGCCATTCCGTCAGCAGCGAGAAGAGGATGCCGAGCAGCACCCAGAGCGAGCAGGCTGTGATCCGGCCTGCCACATCCGGATAGCCGGAGCGGTTCACGAGGATCTCCTCGGCGAAGAACTGCGCCAGGAAGATCCAGCAGCCGCAGAAGCCCGCCAGGCTCACCCAGGCCAGGAATTTGTTCTGGTAGCGGTGCTGTCCGTAGAGCGTGGGCAGTGCCACACTGAGCATCACGGACGCCCATAGGAGCATCGAGCCGTCGCCGTTGTAGGAGAACCATTCTCCGAACAGTGCGAACACGCCGATGCCGCCGATCGACAGCGGAAGGAAGATACAGCCGAGCAGGTAGAACGCAAGTCCTGTCTTCTGGAGCTTGAACACGCGCTCTGCCAGGAGATTGGCTCCGAAGGCGATCACGCTCGCCGAGAGCAGCGTCACGGCACGCCCCATATTGGGCATGACGTCCCAGGTGTTCGTCAGGAATACCACGCCGCCGAGGAACAGGAATATCACGCCGGCAACAAGCAGCAGCGGGATCGGGGAGAAGGGTTTCTTCTCCTTCTTCGGTATGGTCTGCACCGGAGGCGGTGCAGGGCGCGGGATATAGGTCTCACGCGGGGGCAGAGGGCGCTGCGGCGGAGGCGTGCTCCCCTGCGGTATATCCACCTGTGAAGAATCGAGCGTGAAGGGCTTGGGAGCCACTTCCGGCTCGGACGGAGCACCGCCGTATAGATTTGTATAGTCGTTAGACATAAGGATCCCTCCTTCGTGATAGATGTCTGATCCGTCAGATTTAGGGAAGTACCGGATCAATCGTTACTACAGTACTTCGAGGATAGTAAAAGGACTTTTTGTGGGGCTTCGCCCCACTCCCCTTGTACTGATTTATGAATAAATCAGTACTTCCTCATCTGAACGGGTTTTCTATCATGTTAGTACACCAATACACCCGGAAAATTACGGAAAATGGTGCACAAAAATCGAAGGAGGGATTTGGTTACTATAACAAAGAGGTCATCTGCTCTTGTTGGCAGAATCCCGGTAATAGGCACTCTTGGCGCCGTACATGGCCATGTCGGCCGCTCTTGCGAGCTGTTCGGGGGAGAGGTGCGTGTCATCCGCGGCAAATGCGGCGCCGATCGCCATGCGGAGGTGCTTTGCCTTTTCGCCGCTCCATTGCAGATATTGTTCCTCCACGGCGGCAAGGCAGAGGCTGGCCTGTTCGCGATCCATCCTGGCGATGACGAAGAACTCGTCGCCGCCGACCCGGTAGCACTGTCCGAATGCCGAAAATACCGCAGTAAGGCAGCTGGCAGCCCCGCAGATCAGTTCATCGCCTGCGGCGTGTCCGAGGGAATCATTCACCGCCTTCAGGCCGTTGAGGTCGATCGAAAAGACTACAAGATCCTCCGGGAGCTGTTCTTCGCAGTTCAGCTCTGCAAGACGTTTGTCGTAGGCATAGCGGTTCAGGATCCCGGTCAGGGGATCGGTCACGAGCTGTTGCTCCTGCTTCTCGATATGGGCATCGGCAGCGAGCTGGGCGTATTCCGTGATGTGGATGTAGAGTAAGATCGAGGCGAAGGTCAGCGAAAGATAGGCCGTGCGGATGGAGTTGCCGATGAACTCCTGGAGGGCAATGCCTGAGATCGTGAGCACGAGGATGGCATACAGGGAGAAACGGTTCTGCTTACGGTACAGATTGCCGTAGATAAAGAACTCGATCACGATGATGACGGCCACAAGCAGGTAGACAGCCATGTAGACATAGTACAGCCTGCCGTGGGAATAGCAGTGGTTTTCGTCGATGTTCACCATCCATCCCGTGAAGGCGGAGATCACCTGGAAAATGGCGTTCCCCACAAGGATGCCGAGCAGCAGCCTGCTCCAGACATTCCGGATCCGGATCAGCCGGACGAGCATGCCGCCCGCAAACGGCGTCAGGATGTAGTCAGCGCATTTGGCAATGGCGAGTGCATAGGCGGGGACGGCTGCATTGCCGTTCCACTGTACGCCCAGCCACTCTGCACTCGCTGCGCAAATAATCAGCAGATAGGCCAGATAGTGATTGGATTTTTCCACCCGGGTGAGCCGGGCGTTTTCTCCGACACAGATGCACAGCACACCAAGCGCCATGCAGCATATAATGATCACAGCCGAATAGTAACTCAGCATCGTTATCCCCCCAATGATCGGTGTTCGCCGGACGCTTCCCCAAGCGAAGCGGGAACACCCTCCCTTATGGTCTCATTATAATATAAAACAGCTGGTTTGTCAATCAAATATTGATGTGGAGCAGGTGCAGGTGTGAAAAAGCTGCAATGCACCATTGTCTGAAACGCAAAAGAACTGCATTAGAGCAGCTTTAGCTGCGATGCGCTAAGAAAAACAGCATTGCCCCCTTTGCCGCAAGGCATTGGGGGCAAGCGATAATCAAAGTAGTGCAGTAGCAAGCCGCGAAGCAACCTGCCAGCGGGGGCTCCCCGCTTAATCGTGGATGATGGCGGGCATGCCGTTGAAGGTGATGTTGTACATTTCCTTGGCGACGCTGTGCGGCAGGTTGATGCAGCCGTGCGAGCCGTTGTACATATAGATGCTGCCACCGTAACGGCTTCTGCTCAGGTCGTGGAAACCGCAGCCGAGGTAGTTGAACGGCATCCAGTAGTCTACCCAGCACTCATAGCCCTGCACCGCATAGGTACCGAGCTTTCTCGGGCTCTCATGCGACCAAATCTGACAAATACCTCTCGGAGTGCGGCGCTCCTTGTCGGTCTCGGTACCGGATACGATGTCGGATTCCAGTACAACGACGTTGTTCTTGTAGACCCACATGTGCTGTGCGGAGATGTCTACCTCAACATAGGTCGTGCCGATGTCATCAGCGCCACGGACAAGACCCTTCTGCTTGTAAACCGGCTCAACGGTAGCGCTCTTGCCCTCACGCATGAGCTCGATGAGCTGGTCGATGGTGGCATCCTGGTCGATCAGCCAGCCGTAGGTGCTGGAGTAGTCGCCGTTCCACGGCACGGTGATCCAGCCGTCGAGGGTGGCATAGAACGAGCGGGAGGTGCCCCAGGTGTCAGTCTCGGCAGCCATCTGCTGCACGAATGCGCCCACCTTGTCACGGTCGAACAGAAGACCGCCGTCATGATCCTTCATAACGGAGCCATCCGGCAGAGTCATGATCCAGTCAACGATCATGCCGCTGTCGACCTTCTTCTTGCGGTCGTCAAAATCAAAGGTGATGTTGCACTTGGCGTAGCTGTTATACAGCTCTAACTCACCTTGCAGAGTGTCTGCGGTGACCTGCGCCATATACGGGCCGTAGCAGCCGGATTCGTCCATGTTGAGGATGACCTTGCCGTCCTCCAACTGCTCGCCGAGGTAGTTCATCAGAATATCCACATCGAACTGGTCACCCAGCGTCTCCTTCTCGATCGTGAAGTCGCCGTTCTCCTGGCGGACGATGTGTGCATCTGTCGAAACGGCATCGCCCCAGTCATAGTTCTTGATGAGCTTGCGGAGCTTGTCGGCATTGTAGTGATAGTCGTAAGTGATCTGGTACTCCGAGGAGCCGAACAGCTTGCCGACCCAGGTGTACGGATTTTCGTCAGCAGCCTCTGCCAGTGCGCCGTTCGGTACGCTGTAGGAGGCATCGAAATCGGCCGCATTGAATACGACCTCCTTGCCGTTGTGATCGAGCAGATGCAGGTCACCGGCATTCATGTTCTTGATGAGCGTGTAGGAGGCTTCCTCGGTCGTCATACCGGCAACGTCCACCGTGTTCACGAGCGTGTTCGGGAGGAACTTGCCCTTGTATGTACCTGCTACAACGACAAAGCCGATCAGGCACGCTACAAGTACGGATGCGCCGATGCCGCCTGCATAGATCTGCGGCTTCTTGTGATTGCTGGAGATCGGCTTGGGTGTTTTGGTCTTCTTGGCGGACTTTGTGCCCTTCTTGCCGGACTTCTTGCCGGTCGCCGGAGCACCGGCCTTCTTGGCAGCGGGCTTGACGGACTTGACAGGCGTATGGTGCGGCTGCGTATCCTTCTCGGATGCGGGCTTCACCGTTGCATGAGATGCGGGACGCAGCGCCGGGATCTCTGCTGTATCCGCAGCAGCCTTTCTGGTCTCCTGGCGATGCTCATTGATGCGGTGCAGCGGCTTGAGCTCCTCATGGCTGAGGGGCTGTGCTGCGGGTTCTTCTTCCTCATTGTTGTGCGCAAGGGCAGCCTTGATGGCGGCCATTTTATCCTCCTGCGCGGGAGTGAGCTGCGGTGCAGCTTCCTCAGCAGCGGCAGCGGCCTGTTCTGCGGCGGCAGCTTCTGCGGCAGCGGCTGCTGCGGCTTCTGCTTCGGCACGCTTCTTCTCCTGCTCCCGTGCGGCATTTGTTACACTGTTGACAATGTCCTCCAGCTCCTGGCGATTCTGCAAGACGATCCTTCCTTTCATACATACACACCGGCGAAAAACCGCCGAATTTCCACACATTCTGTTTTACAATCTAAGTATACCACATTCCTTGGAATAAAGAAATAAAAAAATGATTACAGTTTGGTGACAGGCTGTAACCATTTCGTCATAGTATGCAAAAGGGTGGAATGTATCTGCACAGCGCTTGTGTATGTTGATAACTTTTTAACAAAAGGAAACCGCTGTGGAAAAAAGCTCCACAGCGGCATGGTTCTGATCCAGAGATCGGGTCACTCAGCGGCAACCGGATCGGTGGGCTGTACCGGGATCTCAGCGTCCGGGGTGTTCTTCTCGGTGTCCAGTACCTTTCTCTTGAGCAGAGCCAGGTCAAAGATATCGAGTGTGCCGTCGCCGTTCATGTCGGCATTGTTGGAGTTCTTGAGCTCGCCGGAGCCAAGCAGGAACTTCTGGAGCGCGATGATGTCGAGGATGTCAACAGCACCGTCTTCATTCGCATCGCCGTCGCCAAGTACGCCGGGCTGCGGCTCGGAGGGCTCTTCGGTGGGCTTCTCACCGGTCTCGCCGATGCCGTTCTCCTTCAGGAATTCCTGAACGGCCGGGGAATCGCTGACAACGGTCACATCCGGGTTTACATCCGGGAGTGCGCCTTCGCCGTAGCCGACTGCATATTCGCCGAGAGTCTCAACGCCAGCCGGGATGTTGACGGTGGTCAGCTTGTCGGTGCCGGCCAGTGCATACTGGTCGATCTTGGTCACAGTCTCCGGGATCTCAACGCTCTCGAGGGACTTGCAGTTGTAGAGGCAGTGGTTGGACAGGGTGGTCATGCCCTCCGGGAACTGTACCTCGGTCAGGTTGCGGCAGCCGGAGAATGTCCAGATACCGGTCGTGTCGAGGGAGCCCTCGAACTTGGCGCTCTGGAGATTGTCGCAGTTCATGAATACGAAGCCGCCGATCTTGGAAACGGAAGCCGGTACCACGATGCTGGTCAGGGAATCGCAGTCATAGAATGCATAGTTATTCAGGGTCTCAAGGCTGTCCGGGAGTACGACATTGTCGAGCTTGTCGCAGTCGTAGAAGCAGTAGCCGCCGATGGTCGTCAGCGTGGACGGGAACTTGACGCTCTCGAGGTTCTCGCAGCCGTAGAACGTGTGCTCACCGATACGGGTCACGCCCTCGGGGATCTCGATGCTCGTCAGGCTGGAGCAGAAGCTGAATGCGTTGTTGGAAACGATGGTGACATTCTTCGGGATCGTGATCGCCTTCAGGTTCGGGCAGGTCGCAAAGGTGTTCATGCCGATCATGGTGAGCGACTCGGACAGCTTGCACTCCTCGAGACGCAGGCAGTTGGAGAATACGTCGTTATCCATGCGCTTTACCGTATCCGGGATGTCAGCGCTGATGATGCCGGAGTAGGAGAATGCGCCGAGGCCGATCGAGGTGATCGTGCTGGCGATGGTCACGCTCTCAAGCGCAGGACACAGATAGCCGAAGTACTGGCCGATGATCGGCATGCCTTCGCTGAATGTGATGTGCTTGAGGTTGGCACATGCGCTGGCGATGTTGTTGCCCTGGTAGGTGACGCTGCCCGGGATGGTGAGCTCCGTCAGGCTGTCGCAGTGAGAGAAGCACTCATTGCCGAGGGATACAACGGTATCCGGCAGGTTGAGCTCCTTCAGGCTGGTGCAGCTCAGGAACGCATCCTCGTTGATATACTCCACCTTTTCCATGCCGGTGACCGTTTCGAGGTTCGTGCAGTTGCTGAATGCATACGGGCCGATCTTTACGACCGTGTCCGGGATGGAGACGGATTTTACATTGGTCTTGCCGGCGAACGCGCTGCCGTAGATGACCTGTACCGGGAAAGTCAGACCGGTCTTGTCATCGGTGATCTCGCTCGGGATCACAACGTCCTCAATGGTCGTGTCCTCGAGTGTGATGATCTGCACGAAGCCCGCCTGTACGTACTGGAACGAGAACACGCCGTCAGCGGTCTTGTAGTACTTCTTAACGTCCCAGCTCGGTTTGTCTGCTGCCTGTACGGTCACGATGTCAGCACCGGTCTGTGCAAGTACCGGAGCACTGAAACCGCATACCATTGCGAGTGCAAGCAATCCGGCAGCAATTCTTTTTGTCTTCATGATAAATCCTTCCTCTCTTTGAGTTGAAATCGTTTGCCCTTCACTCTTTCCCCTGGAGCGCAGGCAAAATGTACCATATTCTTTTGTCCTCTCACAAAAGATATATACATATTTATTATACCGTACAGAGGACAGATTTGTCAAGTGCGTACACAGAAAGTTCACATTCGCGGGCGTCAAAAAATGAGCTGTTTTTTTGTGCAGAATAGATAAATCCCCCTTCCTGGTGGGAAGGGGGATTGCATCAGGTAAGATCGGACTCAGTGGGGCCTACGGTTCATCGTAATAGACCACCGTCTGCACCACGGTCTCGCCCTCGATGTCGTAGAGCTTCAGCTCTGCCACAGGGACAGCGGTCTCTGTCTTGTTGTGTGCCTGCATCAGGCGGGACAGCGCAGTATCCGGGTCATCGCCAAACAGTTCGAAGAGCTCGGTTTTCTTTACAAAGCAATCGGTGCTGCGTCTGCCGTATTCATCCCTTGTCTCCCCAAAGCGGATCAGGTCGGGAAGCTGGTCATAATTGCCGCGGACAAGGCGCATCTGCCCTGCGGAGGCATAGGTCTCGCCGTGGCTGTTGGTGCCGTAGGCCAGCCAGGCAGACGGGATGTCATCCGGGCGCTCGGTCGTATGCTCCTGCTCGTTCCACTCCTCACGGCCGACACGGGTATCGGTCACGGGTGCGGCATCCTCGTCAAAGGCAAGGCTTCTCACGCGCAGCCATTCCGCCAGCTCGCCGCTGCTGTAGCGGCTCTCGAACCAGAGCAGGCAGCCGGTCACCTTGTCCACATACATGGTGAAATCCAGTTCGGACTGCGTTCCGCGTCCTTGCAGCACCACGCAGTTACGCTCCAGGAAGGTCTCCTCGCCCGTGATCTCCCAGGTATCCGGGTCAAGGAGATACTCTGCATACTCCACCGGATAGATGCAGTCCACACAGTAGGCGTTGGCGGGGGTCGCACGATACGGGAATGACTCCACCGCCTGTTCTCCGTTTGCATGTACCTGCGCGTCATACTGCACGAGCGCTTCCGGATCGACCTTCGCTTCATCGGGGTCATAGGCTTCGCCGGGTTCGCTGCGGTACCATGCGCCCGATGCATCGTCAAAGAGGCAATACTTACGGCTGCCCTCGCTATAATAGCGCAGACCACCGTTGGCATCATAGTTTGCGATCGCCGCAAAATCCGGCTCTGCGCCCTGTAACACCTCCTCAGCGGGCAGTGAGAGCGAACCG
This sequence comes from Oscillospiraceae bacterium, assembly GCA_017828885.1. GTDB lineage: Bacteria > Bacillota > Clostridia > Oscillospirales > Ruminococcaceae > UBA3855. Next base: position 20,823 of record JAGADP010000046.1, read on the forward strand.
CGGACAAGCTGCTGGTTCGATGTCCATGCATCCAGATCCACGGCAAATGTCACAATGCCTGCGCCGTTTACCATGTCGCTCTCATTCCGGACGAACTCACCGGAGACCTGGCTGTAGTAGTCCATGCTGTTGAGCATCTTGCCCAGCACGCCCATTTTGTCGGTCATGTCATAGTCAACGGAGATCTGTGTCTCCTCTTGGACGATCTCCTGCGGGAGCTGCTCTGTAGACAGCTCGCTCACTTCCGAAGCCGGGTCGATCCTGGGGACGGCGTTCTGTTTGAGATAGAATGCTCCGGCGGCTGTTCCGGCGATCACGAGACAGGCGGCAACAGCGCTGAACGCAGTGCTGAAGCTGTGGCGGATGGGCTTTGCATCTCCCGTCTCCTCTGCTTCCGGGGTGAAGCTGTCGGGAGCGATGCGGCGCTGTACAGCGTTTTGCAGCCGCTTTTTGGTCTTGTCATCGGTCATCGGCGTGAGCGCTGCAATGCGTTCCAGCTCGGATCCATCGGCATTTTGCAGAAGCTGCCGCAATGATCTCTCTTTCATACGATCTCCTCCTTCTATAGGGTAATATCCTGCTCCTCCAGCATCGTGCGGAGCCGTTTGACGGCACGGTGCAGGCGGCTGCGGACAGTGACGGGATTCATGCGGAGCGTCCGTGCGATGTCGGCAGCGCTGTGCCCCAGGTAATAGCGCTGGAGTATGAGGCTGCTGTCGGGTTCTCCGAGCGATTCGATGCAGTCGAGCACACGCCGTGTCAGTTCCCGCTGCTCTGTATCTGCGGCAATGTCCTGCGCATCGGTCAGTTCGATAAAGCTGTCACCGTCGATGGGAACGGTCTGCCTTGCATCGGCAGAGAGCGTCCGGCACAGATTGAGCGCCCGGTTGCGGGCGGCAGTGGCAAGGTAAGCTTTCAGCGTGCCCTCCCGTATGGCCGGGAAATGCTCCATCACCTGTGCGAATACGTCCACCACGCATTCTTCGATGTCCTCGGTCGTTCCGTATCTGCGCACATAGCGGAACACGATGGCATATACATAGTGATAATACGTCTCAAAGAGCGCGGTGCAGCCGTCCTCACGGTTCCGCTGCATGATGCTGCGGATCTGCTGTTCGGTCAAATGGATCCCTCCTTTCCGGGAAAGCGCTTTCATTATCCTTAGACACAAGATGCAGGAAAAGTGTTGCAGGGGAGAAAAAGAAAACCGTCTCTCCGGAGAGAGACGGCGAAAGCCCTTCAATCCACGATCTTCGGTGCGGGGGCATTTTCGGCGGCGAGGCGCTCGGCGCGTTTGCGGTGGCGGTAGTCTCGTGCCTCCTCCGAAAAGAGATGCCACGCCGCCAGGATCAGCGTCAGCACCGCCGGCAGGATCACCGGCAGGAGCCGGGTGCGGTAGAGGTCGCTCACGGGCTGCATCGTCTCGCCGATGCCGGAAAAATGCTGGTCGGCGTAGGCGGTGAACCGGTACAGCGAGGACAGACACGCCGCAAGCCCGACGGCGGCAGCGCCCATGCTCACGGGGGCGAGTTTCCACCGCTTCGGCTTCGCGGAGAGCACCACTAAGACTGCGCCGATGCAGAGCAGCAGGCCGCCCGCGATCATCCACCCCGCAAAGGAACGGAATACCGCCGGATAAGCGCCTTGCCGGACGTTGTACAGCCAGCCTGCCGCGGACATCGTCGCCATGAAGCCCGGGTACACCGCCGCCGAGATGAGCAGCGCGGCGGTGAGCAGGATATGCAGGAACTTGGCCGGTTTTTTCATATTTTTTCCACTCCTTACAATGCTTCACGGTCATATTCTGTCCCGTTTCGTCCATCCTATTACTGTGCATGGAGCATTGTCTCATGTACGGAAGGTTGGTGACAGATGAAACTGAAAAATTTGGCAATTTCACGCCTTTTCCGGCAGCTTTTTGCAGCGGCGGGGCTGGCGTTTCTGCTGCCGGTCGGGGCTTCGCTGTATTATGCGTCATCGCTTGCGGATGCCTATAGCGTCCGGCAGGGCGAATCGCTGCACATCGCGGCGGCGCTCCCCATCACGGCCGTCAGCACCGGCGAGACCGTCAGCACGGCCTACACGGGCGCGAGCCACGATGCGGCGGCGCTAAGGCTGTTCGGCATCTTCCCCATCAAGACGGTCAGTGTGGCGCCGGCGGACGAGGTCATGCTCATTCCGGGCGGCGAACCGTTCGGTGTCCGGATGCTGATGGACGGGTGCATGGTCGTCGGCTTCGGCGAGGTGGCCGGGCAGGACGGCCGGAGCTGTCCCGGGCTTGATGCAGGACTGATAGAGGGCGACATCATCCGGGAGGCGGATCATGCGCCGGTCACGTCCTCCGGGGATCTCCGGGAGGCGGCATCGGCAGGGGAGACCATGCTGCTTACGGTCTGCCGGGACGGGAAGACGCTTGAGATGAAGCTGACGCCGGTCTGGTCGGTCACGGATGAGGCATGGCAGACGGGGCTCTGGGTGCGGGACAGCGCCGCCGGGATCGGCACGCTGACGTTCTATGACCCCGCGGACGGCAGCTTTGCGGGGCTCGGGCATCCCATCTGTGACCCGGACACGGGCTGCCGCATCCCGCTCGGCAGCGGCGAAGCGGACAGCGTGACCATCAGCGGGAGCATCCGCGGCGCGCCGGGTTCACCGGGACAGCTACAGGGCTATTTTTCGGCAGATGCACCGCTCGGCACGCTCACCTGTAACACGGACTGCGGCATCTTCGGCACGGCGGATACGCTGCCGGAAACGCAGGCCATTCCTATGGCGCTCAAGCAGGAGGTGACGCTCGGCGATGCGCTGATCCTCACAACGGTCAGCGGCGGCGAGCCGGAGCCCTATACCGCGAGGATCACCGCGCTCGACTACCGCGACGAGACCCGCAACATGATCGTGGAGATCACGGATGAGCGGCTTTTGGCGGAGACAGGCGGCATCGTGCAGGGCATGTCCGGCAGCCCGATCCTACAGGACGGAAGGCTCGTCGGTGCGGTGACGCATGTCTTTGTGTCGGATCCGACAAGAGGGTATGGCATCTTTGCGGAAACCATGGTGCGTGCCCGCACTGGGCAGACGCATGCCGGGTCTGCTGTGAAATGATAGCGCAGAACATGCGCTGTACTGCACCGTAAGTTGAAACGCAAGAAAACTAAACAGGAGCTGCTTTAGCAGCGATGTGATAGAATGCACAGCATTGCTCCTCTGCGAAGCAAGGAGCAAGCGGGCGGTGAAGCGGTGCACCATACTCCGCGGAGCAACCTGCCCGCGGGGGCTCCCCGCCGAAGCAACCTGCCCGCGGGGGCTCCCCGCCGAAGCAACCTGCCTGCACGGGCTCCGTGCAGAAAATTGGCGCTGCCGGATCACTCTGGCAGCGCCGCATTTTGTTTGGTTCAGTGCTTATCTGTTGTCATCGCTGAAGCCGCTCTCTACCAGCTCAACCAGAGCCTCAACAGCAGCCTGCTCGTCAGTGCCGTCAGCAATGATGCGAATATCCGTGCCGCCTACGATACCGAGGGACAGGATACCCAGGAGGCTCTTTGCATTGACTCTGCGCTCTTTCTTCTCGATCCAGATAGAGGACTTATACTCATTTGCCTTCTGGATGAAGAAAGTAGCAGGTCTTGCGTGGAGGCCCACCTGATTCTGTACAGTTACATCTTTTACAAACATAATCAAACTCTCCCATCTTTGCAATGTAATTGTATTTGTGTGTTTCCCTTGCATATTGTTATTATACATGCATTTTTTCAATTCGTCAACGGCTTTTTGGGGGGTTTCGTGCTTTTTCAGAAAAATTCTACGGTTTTGGCAAAGCCGTATAGTCTGGCTATTAAATGTTTGTGAATATTCACTACAGGATTTTGGTGGAATACTGTGTTGAGAAATAATAAATTTCAACAATCAATTATGTGCAGGATGCAATAAAAACGGGCGATATTTTAGATATCACCCGCATCATTCTGTTCTTTTGCCTTTTGTGCCAGATAGGCCTCGTACATCTCCGGGCGTTTCTCTTTTGTGACACGGAGACTTTCCTCTTTTTGCCATAAAGTGATGTTCCGATGATGCCCCGAAAGCAAGATCGGGGGCACGGCCATGTCCTCCCAGACCTCCGGACGGGTGTACTGGGGATGCTCGAGCAGACCGGAGAAGTGGCTCTCATCCTCAAAGGCCACCGCCGCCGGGAGTACGCCCGGG
>JAGADP010000047.1 GCA_017828885.1 Oscillospiraceae bacterium
GGCGAACAGGGCGTTGGTGGAATTCTTCGCCATCTTGCCGATGGCCTCGATCACGAGCTTCTGCTGCTCCGGCGACAGCTTGCTCAGCGCTTTGAGCATACGCGGATAGGAGCTCAGCTTGTGGGCATTGATCTCGTGGAAGGTGCCCTTCTCGGATGCTCCGAAGATGGCAAAGACCGCATCCACGAGCTCTTTGCGTTCCTCATCGTTCAGCTCGCTGATCCAGCCGGAAATGGCGTTGTTGATGACCTCGCCGCTGCGGGACAGCTTTCTGACCGTGCAGAACGCCTTGCGGCGGACTTCCCAGTTGTAGGCAAAATGCTGCATGATGCCGCTTACCGAGCAGCGGATGATGGTGTGGTCGATGTCGTTGTTCAACAGCATGCCGATCACGGCGGATTCCGGGATGAACGACCGGACACGCGGCACGATGCTGCGGTATTCCGGCGTTTCCACGATCTCCTCACGGAAGCCGGGTCCATCGTAGGACAGCACCTGTGTGATGCGGCTGCGCACCTCCGGCCGGCAGAACGCCGACGCGTAAACAGCCAGGTTGCCGCCCTTGGAATGCCCGCTGACACGCAGATACTGCGGGAAACGTCCGGCATTTTCGTCCAGATAGCGCAGCGCCTCCGCCTGGGCGCCGGTCTGCGGCATAAAGCTGAGGTTGAAGTCCTCCTTCCAGCCGATCACGGAGCCGTCTGTTCCGCGATAGACCACAAGGCCTGTGCCGTCTTCAAGGATGTATGTCATGGCGGAGAACTGGAGCTCGGCCGCGGCATCGGCTGCGGAACGGTAGCCGGTGAGCTGTGTGCCAGAAAAGCGGCGGGATTCCGCTAACTTCGCAAACAGCGACAGATCCTGCTGGAACGTCACATGCCGCAGGATACCAGATTCACGCTCAGCACAGTACCGTTCATACGCATTGCGCATCAGCACACGCACAGAAAAGACCGGCGGCACGATGCCGTCCAGCTCCAGATACGCGAGCTGCGACAGGATCAGACCGTCCACCTCATTGAACGGATCCACAGAAAAGGGGATGTCGCCCCGCCAGTCAAGATAATCCATCATACTTGCCATGAGCAAGCCCTCCTTCCGGTCATTTCACGTTACATCCAGTATAGCATATCCGGAAGAAAAATGCAAGCCTTTTGCAACCTGTAAAAATATCAGAAATCCTCTTGACAAATTCGCCGGGATATGCTATAATATAAAAGCTGTCAGACAGATGCGGGTGTAGTTCAATGGTAGAATTCCAGCCTTCCAAGCTGGTTACGTGGGTTCGATTCCCATCACCCGCTTATCGCAGAGGTGCCTCGGGTTTTTGCCCGGGGCGTTTTTCTATGTCCAAACATGCAGAAGCGCCCCGGAGTTTTACCGGGGCGCATTCTATTTAGAGGATGCCTTCTTCGACCGCCCTGACGGTGGTCAGCTCCTTGTCAGAGAGCAGCGCTGCCGCCGTCTTGCGGACGATCTGCTCCAGACAGGCCACGCGCTCAGGCGAGAAATGCTCATCGCCCGCAAATTCAAAGGAGAATCGCGTGAGCGGTTCGACCTTCTCCCGGAGCGCGTCATTCATGGCGACCTGACCGGCGCGGATGTAGTCCGTTCCGATCTGCGGACGCTTGCGGTAGAGATGCTTCCCGAGATCGCCGAAGTCATCATCGGAGACGTTGTAATAGAGCGACAGATTGAAGTCAAACAGCGGCGCATACCGCACCGGCTCCAGTGTCTCGTTGTCGATCAGGAGCCCGAAATTACCCGTATGTCTGTCCCGGTTGAGGCACAGTGCATCTATCACGAGCATCTCGCGGAACTGCTGCTCATAGGACGGGCCGAGATTTGCAAAATACTGCATCAGCCCGGAAAGCATACTCGTATTGATCCCCGGGCACGCCGTTCCGATCGATACATAGCCGTATTGCTCGGTGGTGAACAGATTGCATCTCGAAGCACGCCGCTCATAGAGATGGTCGAGCTCATATTTCACTGTATTCCCAGGCGAAATGGCCGCTGCGATCATGGAGGAAAGCATCTCGCAGTACGGCTCCACTCTCCGCCCATAGCCGCCGCTTCTTTTGTAGAAATAGATGTCCGAGCCGAACTGTCCTTTCTCATCAAGCCGCCTGAAACACCGCGGAAAGCTGCCCTCGCAGCTCATCTCCGGCGCAAAGTAGTAGGCTTCCGGCGTAAAGTCTCCCCTGCCGCGATAGGACAGGTAGGAGACATTCTCCGAGAAAGGATGCCGGAACAGCGAGACGTCCTCCCACTTGCTGCTGTCCCGTGCAGACTTCACCCAGAACGTGTCGCTGATCGAAGCGACATGTGTCTTTTCGATAAAGGACAGGTTCGTATCGCATCCAAAGCGGCGCATGATCTCCCGCAAATGCATGTTCCCGTGCATCGCCTTCCGGCCGTTCACCCACTCATGGAGCGAACGGAAGCCGATCGGCAGTTTGCCTGACTGTTCCGTCATCCGGAAGACTGTATCGACATCCTGTACGGATGCGTCTATCTCAAAAACGGCTGCAACGTTGTCTTTGTTCATCAGAAAATATGGATCCATTTTCAAAACCTGTCTTTCGTTATGTTGTAGTGATGTGATACGGCAGGGATCAGTTCTCCTCCGCACTCTCCTCTGCCCAGTTCTGGCCTGTTGCGTAATTGATGACGACGCCGGGCTGTACGTTATAGCAGAAGACATCGAAGCAGATGCTTGCGCCTTCGTCTTCTACGCTCCAGCCCTCCATGCGCACACCGGCTGCGACCGGATCGTCGCCGTTGTAATACGGCGTGACTCTGTAATAGACATGCACATCTTTCTTGTACACGTTGTTCTGCTCGTGAACGTAGTCCGCCACCATATCCTCAAACGGCAGCATGCCCTCGATGTTGAGGTATCTGGTACCTGTGATGAGGTTGCTGGTGTTGGCATTCTCTCCTGCGAGCTGGAAGCCGATGAGATGGCAGCGGTTGTACACGTACTTGCCGCTGACAAAATCGTACTTGTTATTATTCGACTTGCCTTCATATGTCCAGCCAGATGGCTTGACGGAGCCGATTTCGCCTCTTTCTTCGGTCGGCATCAGCTCCTGACAGATGCTCGCATAGGTCACGCCACATCGACCAAGGTCATCGAGAGGTGCATAATACTCGAATACGGCATCGCCGTAGACCTCCTTCAGGTCAGTGAAATCCGGCGTGTTATCGTCGATCACATACCAGGCATCCCCCGAATAATCCGGTACGTCCTCCAGTCTGAAGACATACGGTTCCGGTGTATCCGGCTGCAGGAGCTGTCTTTTCAGAAGCGCCAAGTCGAAAATATCTACGACATCATCCTGATTAAGGTCTGCTGCCGCATTGTTGATTGTAACTGAATCATCGCAAAGCAGCCATTTTTGCAGCGTGACTACATCCACTGCATCGAATGAGCCATCCTGATTGACATCATAGCTCGTAGCTGCCATAGCTTCTGCCGCAGACAGATCGGCAGCGAATACGGCACAGACAGCGGCAGTCAAAGCAGTGAATACAACGCGCGTTCTGCTATACTTCATGTGCTTTCCTCCTTGGTCAGATATGCTGATACACTTCCCTGACGATCTTCTTATGTGAAGAGCCGACCATCTCATGCTGCTCAACCAAAGCATAATTCTGCATTCCTATTTCAAGCCTAATATCTGCCGGATATGTCTTATCCCAGCGGTAGAGGATCAGCATTTCATAGATGTCATCCAAGCCTTTGCAGTCATCCAGTTCTGCAAATCTTGCCTCCTTCGGCTCGGTGAAAAGAGGATGCTCCTCTTGGCCGGTAAGCTTCAGATAGTTTTCTAATGCAAGCATTGTGTCCGATGCCATATCAATGCCGCAGAAGTGGTCTTCTGCATACTTGCAAATATCCGCATAGACCGCAGAATCGCTTGTCTGCCTGCGTCCGTTGAATCCAAGACCGTTCTTCTGGTCAACACATGTGATAAGTACCATCTTCTCCGCCTTTCTGAATATGCAGATCTGTGTTTCGGGAGCCTGTACATCCCTGCACGTCTGCCCTATACTAATGATGCCACAAAACCCGGCATTTGTCAAGCACCCAAAGCACAGGAGCCGTTTCTGTTGTTTATGCGGCTATGGATTGCGCGTCACAATCGTCGGTTGTGCATCTCAGACTGCGAACAGGCCAGCTTGCAAATAAATTGTAAAATCTTTGCCTGTACTCTTGCAAAAAACTGCATTCTGTAGTATAATAAAATAGAATAGGTCTTGAGGAGGGATTGGATGGAGCGATCCGCATTTGAACGCATTTATGCCATAGTCCGGCTGATCCCGCGGGGGAAGGTCGCTACCTACGGCATGGTCGCCGTCATGGCAGGCAACCCACGCTGGGCACGAGTCGTCGGCTATGCGCTGCACAGCAACCCGGAGCCGGGCGTGATCCCCTGTCACAGGGTCGTCAACCGGTTCGGCGGGACGGCACCGGCCTTTGCATTCGGCGGTGCAGA
>JAGADP010000048.1 GCA_017828885.1 Oscillospiraceae bacterium
CGATCCACTCCTTCTGCTTCGACCTGATCCGGGAGCATGCTGAAAACCTCGGCATTTCACCGCAGTTTGCGATCGCGGAGCCGTCTCAGGAGAGGATCTACCAGCAGCATGCCATGCAAACGGTCATGGAACGCTACAGCAGCCGTCCCGAAATGGAAACGCTCTTTTCACGGTTCTGCGCGCGGGATGATTCGGAGCTCGAGGGTGTCGTGCTGGAGATCGCTGACTATCTCGATACGCTCCCCTTCCGCAAGGACTGGATCCGGCGTGCCATTGCGGCTTCGCAGGACAGCGATGCGCTGTTCCGGCTGCATATGGACTCCTGCTGCGATGCGCTCAACAGGCTCATTGACTTCATCAGGCTCGGCGAAGACCTGGCGGAGCGCACCGTTCCCGGCAAGCCGGAAAACCGCTACAAAGCAAAGCTCGAGCGGGACATTGCCGAGCTCACCGGGCAGCGGGACTATCTGCACAGAGCGGAGCAGTCGGACGTTCTGGCCGCGCCAGAGAAAAGTGTCGTCAAGCTGGTGACCTTCCCGCGGGATGTCAAAGCTGAACCCGCTGACGAAGCGCTACGCATGGTGTGCAAGCAGTTCTGCGACCTCTACAAGGAGCGCTATAACAGCTTCAAGTCGCTGCTGACGCCGCTGCGCTATTTTACAGAGGATGTGGAGGCGCAGAAAACGCTGATCCCGCTGCTGTTATCGCTGACGGAGGACTATCTCGATGCGCTGTTTGAGGAAAAGCGCAGCCGCAATGTGCTGTGCTTCTCGGATGCGGAGGAGCTGGCGCTTAGTCTGCTCGGTACTGTGGACGAAGACGGAAACCTGCATCGGACAGAGCTGGCGACGTTTCTCTCGGAGAGGATCAGCCTGCTCATGGTCGATGAATACCAGGACTCCAACAACAAGCAGGACTGCCTGTTCAAGCTGCTGTCGAAGGACTGCCGGATGGATGCGGACGGGCTGCACTATGGCAGCAATGCCTTCCTTGTAGGCGATGTCAAGCAGTCGATCTACAGCTTCCGACAGGCTAATCCTGAGAACTTTCGCAGAGCGATCGCTGAGAGCACGCCGCTTGCGGATTGTACGGCACAGGAAATGGCGCTCATCCGCCTGAACCAGAATTTCCGCAGCTCGCGGGATGTGCTGCATTTTGTCAACAGTCTGTTCCATGCACTGATGACGGTGCGCTGCGGCGATGTGGACTATACGGAGGACGAGCAGCTCAATTTCGGCTGTCCGAGCTATGAGGGTGCCGATGCGATCCCGACGGTACTGCTTCTGCCGCAGCCGAAGGCGCTCCCGGAGGACACCGACATGCAGGCGGAGTGTATTGCCGATACCATCCAGAAGATGCTACAGGACAAGACGCCCGTGCTCCTTGGCGAAGGCCAACAGCGGCCATGCGAGCCGAAGGATTTCTGCATCCTCGTGCGCTCTGTCAAAAAACACGGCGCTGCGCTCTGCGAAGCGCTCGAACGCCGCGGGCTCCCCGTCATGACCGACCGGGAATCCGGGCTGCTTTCGCTGCCGGAGATCTGCCTGATCCGCAATCTCCTGCGCATCACGGACAATCCTATGACCGATGCGGCCATGGCGGCCGTCCTGCTCTCCCCTGTCTGCGGGTTCACAGCTGAGACACTGGCCGATTTGAAAGTCTACGGCAAGCGCCGACGGCTCTTTCTTCAGATGCAGGCAATTTCCCGTATGGAGGAGCTCCCGCCGAAGCTGCGGAAGCTACAGGCTGGCTGCAATGCGTTCCTGACGCTGCTCGCAGAGATGCGGGAGGCAGCTGACAGATTGCCGCTCGAGGAATGCATCCGCGAGATCTGTGAAATGACGGATCTTTACTCGCTGCAAAGCATCTACAAGGACGGCGACATCCGCCGCAGCGACCTCGATGCGTTCATGCAGGCAGCACAGCGCTACCGGGAGACTACCGACCTCTCCTCGCAGGGAAGTCTCGGCGGCTGGCTTCGCTATCTTGACCGTCTGGAGGAGGCCGGACAGGATATTGAGATCAAGGACGCTGCCGCGGAGCGGAGCTGCATTTTCGTCAAGACGATCCACAAGTCGAAGGGGCTCGAGTACCCGTTCGTCTTTGTGGCGCATCCTGAGCACGAGTTCAATCTGCGGGACGACGTCATTCTGGCGGATGAAGCCGGGCAGATCGGTCTGCTGATGCTTGACCACGAGACATTCCAGAAGGCCTCGAGCATCACGCGCCAGTATCTGTCCCACGGCATTCGCAAACGGAAGATCAGCGAGGAGCTGCGGCTGTTCTATGTGGCACTGACCAGAGCCAGACAGCAGCTGTTCCTGGTCACGGGCGACATCCATACCGGGGCTGTCAAGTCTACGACCTCCCTCTGCAACCTCGGGCCGCTGCTCGAAGAGGTGCCGGCGCTTGCTCCGGTGCTGGCAGAGGATGCCGGCTGCATGCAGGACTGGATCCTGATGTTCCTGTTCGGTTCACCGGATGCGGAGCGCATGATCCAGGCGATGGACAACGGAAAATGCAGCAAAACCAAGCTGGCAGAATACCGCGTCTGGACGCAGGATATGGCACTTTCCTGCTCTGAGGAGACTGAAACAGTACAGGCGCTCCCAGCGGAGGAAAGCGTGCTTGTCAGAATGCAGGCGCAGATCGCGTTCACCTATACTTCACCGGAGACAGAGCTTGTGTCCAAATACAGTGTCACGCAGCTTGCCCATCCCGAAGCGGCAGCGTCGGATCTGGCGCATACGCCGCGCCTTGCTGCGATGCAGACTACCGCGCTGACAGGCGCTGCCAAGGGTACGGCCGTCCACAAATCCATGCAGTACATGGAGTTTGCAAAGGCGGCAGCCGACCCCGCATCCGAGCTGGAGCGGCTCTGTAAGGCGGGCTATCTGACCGAAGCAGAGGCGCAGGCGGTTCCTGTGGAGCAGATCACAGCCTTCTTCCAGAGCCCACTATACGAACGGATCACCGCCTCATCGGAGGTACTCCGCGAGCGGCAGCTCTTTGTCCGCATCGGCGAACTGTCGCTCCCGGCGGATTCCCGGCTGATCGCACAGTACGGCGGTACAGACGGTGTTCTGATCGGAACGATGGATCTGCTGTTCCGCGAGGGCGACGGCTATGTGCTGGTGGACTACAAGACGGACTATGTGCGGAATGCGGAAACGCTTCTGCAGGAATACAGCCTCCAGCTCGGCCTATACCAGAAGGCGGCAGAGCTGATGTTCGGCGTACCTGTCCGGGAGGCGTATATCTACTCCTTTACCCTCGGCAAAGAGATCCGCGTACCGCTCAGTGAGATCCGGTATTGATGCAAAAACGCAAACCGCCCCTTTCAAACGGGGCGGTTTACTGCTGCAACGGGCATTTTGCGGGAACGTGTAAAAAACACTTGACAACTGCTCTGTGAAGTGGTATAATAATATAGTGAGATGTTTGGTGCAAGTTTTGCACGGGCATTTCAGATTATTTGGAGATGTATCGAAGAGGTCATAACGAGAACGACTCGAAATCGTTTGGTCGGTAAAACGGCCCGTGGGTTCGAATCCCACCATCTCCGCTCTTAAGAAGTCCCGTATTTACTTGTAAATAACGTAGATACGGGATTTTCATTTATACTCAGAATCATGAAAAACCATTAAAAATGACATGAAATATGTCACAAAAGCCCCCTGAACAGCTCAGAGGGCTCTCGTCATCTGTACAAATTCTGCATCATTATAATGAATGATTACTGTTTATTCCATTCATCCAGACAAACAGTGATCTCACTGATCGGGATCATAACGCCCCATAATGAAACGTCTTGCCTTCAAGCGAAAGTGACGCGCCGGGAGTGATGCCGGCCAACTTCATCTGTTCATTGATCGCCGCACCGCCGCTGCTGCCGACCTGGCTATAAGCGGTGTGTTGCATAGCGTTGCACGGGTGGCTACTAAGATCTCCGAAACTCTCTATCCCGGTAGTCACCTCCCCGTAAGAAACGACAAACCATTCATTCTGTGGATTTCCTACGCACAGGATTCGGCTTCCCACCGAAGGAAATGACACTTTCATATCCTCATATCATGTTCTTTTACATGCCTCTCGCTATTGTCCTACATCCAGCCGCTGACGTTTTACAAGCTCGGCAAAACAGCCGTTCCTTCTGATAAGCTGCTCATAGTTTCCTTCCTCGATAATACGCCCGCCGTCAAGCACAAGTATCCTGTCACAGTGGCGTATGGTCGAAAGTCTGTGCGCTATGACGATCCGGGTGCAGCCCATTTTGTCAAGCGCTTCACTGACCTGCTTCTGTGTCCTGTTGTCAAGGGCGGATGTCGCTTCGTCGAACATGAGGATCTTCGGTTTCGGCGCAACGGCTCTTGCGATCATGATGCGCTGCTTCTGACCTCCTGAAATACCGCCCTGTCCTTCGGAGATCATTGTCTGCATGCCCATCGGCATCGCACGGATGTCGTCCGCAATGCCTGCAACTTCCGCCGCTTCCCACGCTTCCTCAAGCGTAAGGTGCGGTGCAGATATAACGATATTAGAATAGATGTCACCCTGAAACAGTCCACCGCTTTGCATGACTGTGCCGATCTTCCGTCTCAGCGAACCGAGGTCAAGGCATTTTATGTCCTTGCGGTCATAATAGACAGCACCCTTTTCAGGTTGTTCAAAGCCTAACAGGATACGCATGAGCGTGGATTTTCCGCAGCCTGTCCTGCCGACGATCGCAACGTACTCGCCCGGTCTGATCTTCAGCGAAAGATCTCTCACAATATAAGGCGAATTTTCACTGTAACGAAAGAATACATGATCCAGCTCAATGCCGCCATTCAACTCGGTGACGATCTCTTTGCCATGTCCGTCAGGACTAAGGCGGTTATCAGCAGTTTCGGGCTCTGCTTGCAGGAACGGCTCTGCCATTTCAAGTATCGGACGGATCCTGCCGACCGATAGGGCTACTCCTGCCAATGAGGTAAATGCCCCCATTACCGCTCCGTAGGCGGCCGTGAAAGCAAAGTAATTCGACTGGTCGATACCGCCTCTGACCGCGAGATAATACAGCAGAATGTAGGAAAACAAGCTGATCGCCATAGTGATAACGCCGTTGATCTTGATAAATGTCGGCGGTGCATAGGTCATCTCCGCACTGCCGGAATAGAGTTTCAGCCAGCGTGCGAAAAATCGTTTTTCGGCACCTGACAGCTTGATCTTCTGCACACCACTGATCATCGAGTATGTCATACCGGCTTGCTTGGCGTCAAGCTCCATCTGCCGCCTGGTGATGCGTATCTGGATCACCGACGAAACTGTTGTAAACAAAACAGTCGTCAGTATGATCAGCAGTGACGGCACAACGAGAACGGGCGCAAAGCTGAATATCTGCGTGATATACAAAAGTGAAGATAGAGAGCTCAGACCTGTCCCCACTACCATACCAAGGATCTGCTCACAAAGCTGATTGACGGACATAGAACGGCACATCAGCTCACCTGCACTGTACTTGCGGAAGAAATTTGCAGGAAGGCTCATAATGCGCATCATCATGGCCGCTTCCACACCTAAGCTCGTTTTTGTCTGCACACGGCTGTTCAGTATCGCACGCACCGAGCTGATGAGCTGCGAGGAGATCGACGTGCAGAGCAGACAGATAGCAATACCCACAAGCATTCTGATGCTGCCGCTTGAAATGACCGGCCCCGTCAAAGCCTTTGTGATGCGGGGCAGAAGCATTCCCACGCCCGTGACGGCAAGTGTGGCAAGCACGATCATCACCGAGTCGGTCATGGTCATGCAGCCCTTCATGTACAGCAGAAGATCGGGGATCGTGAGTTTTCTCTGCGGCAGCGGCTTGTAGAAGCAGTACGCTTCCCGCTCGAAAAGCGCCGCTGTTTTCTTTGTCAGCTTCACCCTTTTGCCGGTCGCCCGGTCTGTGTAGGAGTAACCCGAGAATGTACCGGGAAGAAGTGCCGTCGGCTCTCCACTGTCCTTTTGGTAGGCGAGTATCGCTCCGTAAGCGTCCTTCCACCAGTTTTCTTTCAGCTCTATTTGTCGCTTCATCAGGCCATGCGGGCGCAGGCAGTGATCGAGCTGCTCCTCGTAGTCCTTGACGGTCTTAGGTATCTCTATCGGCCTGAAATGGTAATACTTCAGGATATCGTCAATGGCTTGCTTAGTGATGAAATGTTCATCGCTGATTTTTGTAGCAGTCCGCTCACCGAGCACTGCACCTGCCACAAGGAAGAAGGACTCCTCAAACAGTTGCTGATCAAGATCGTTGCGCTGTTTTATTTGTTCATCAAACCAACCCAAAGTCCTTCACCTCTTATCCGTTAGCGACAAGCTCGGTGTATACGCCGCCCAGCTTCATAAGCTCGTCATGCGTTCCTCGCTCGACTACCTTTCCTTTATCAAGCACGATGATCTCATCGCAGTCACGGATCGTAGAAAGCCTGTGTGCGATGACGATGCAGGTGATGCCTCTGTCCTTGATCGCGTTCACAACATCAAACTCCGTTTTTGCGTCAAGTGCCGAGGTCGCTTCATCCAGAATGATGATCGAGGGGTCTTGTGCAAGAACACGGGCGATCTCCATTCTCTGCCTCTGACCGCCTGAAAGATCACATCCGCGCGAAATGATCAGGCTGTCATATCCGCCTTCACGCTCCATGATGTCATTATGGAGCTGTGCATCACGGGCAGCGAGAATGACCTCAAAGTCCTGCACCGAGCCGTCCCACATTCTGATATTATCGGAGACCGAGCCTTCAAAGAGCGTGATCTCCTGATCGACAACCGCTATCGAACCAGTCATGACGGAGCGTGGGTGTTCCTTTCTCGATTTGCCGTCGAACAGGATCTCACCCGACCACGGCTCGTACAAGCCCGATATGAGCTTGGACAAGGTACTCTTTCCGCAGCCTGAAGCTCCCACGAATGCAACACGTCCGCCCGCCTTGATATGCATGGAAAAATCCTTGATTAACGGCTCCGCAAGCTTTGAATAGCCGAAGCTCACGTTCCTGAGTTCTATATTCCCCCTGAGCTTATTCAAAACGTCGGAGGTCTCTGTTTCGTATGTAACATTAGGGTCGTCGGGGTACTGCATCACGTCCTCAACACGCTCCATATCGGTGCGCATTTCCTGAATGGTCTGACCTGCGGAAGCAAAGGTCATGGCCGGCACCATGAATGCCCCTAAAAAGCCCTGAAACATCTGCAAGGAACCAAGTGTAAATCTGCCGTTCATGACAAACCAGATCCCCATGATCATAACGGCATAATTGGCAAGCGTTGACAGAAAGGCAGGTATCATCCCAAGGTAGGTATTCATCTGATCCGCCTTGACCTTCTGTGCATTGACCGAGGCCTGATACCCTGACCACTTCTGGAAGAAGCCGTTCTCCGCACCACTTGCCTTGATGGTCTCTATCATTTCGATGCCCGCGACCGTCGTTGCATCGAGCTTCGCTCTGTCACGCTGCATCACTCTTGTGATGTTCATGCGTTTTTCCGAGATCAGGCGGTTCATGAAGATGTTCAGCACAAGTGTACCGATACCGATCGCAGACAGGACAAGGCTCTGTTTCAGCATCAGTATGAGATAAAACACCATCATGAACGTGTTCAGCAGAAGCGGCGCAAAGGTGTTGACAAGCGTGCCTGCTATGCTGGCATTCGTCGCCTGTCTTGACTGAATATCGCCCGCCATTCTCTGCGAAAAGAACTCCATCGGCAGATGCAGCACCTTCCAGATATAGGTCGTGCTGCCGATGACCGCCATCTTGCCGTTGATCTTCAGCCTGTAGATCGTCTGCACCCATTCGACGATGATCTGCAGAAGTGCAAGCCCTGACATCACACCGATGAACGGCATGAGCCATTCACTGTTTTTACCTGTCAGCAGCCTGTCCAGGAAGATCTTCGTCATGATCGGGTTGATCATGCTAAAAAGAGAGCTGATGACCGTTGTGAGCATCAGGAATACAACTGCCGCACCCGCGCCGATGAGCCTTTTCCTGGCAAAGGCAAGTGTGCTTTTGCGTTTGCCGGAGGGCTTGAAATCCTTACCTGGCACCGGTATGATCGTCACGCCTGTAAACGCCTTGTCGAACTCCTCGGGCGATACCTTGACAAAGCCCCTTGCAGGGTCATTGATGCAGGCATACTTACCCTTGAAGCCGTTCAGCACCACGAAGTGATTGAAATTCCAGTGGATGATGCAGGGGAACTGCCCCTTTTCCCTGATGCTCTCCGGAGTACGCCGGTACGCTTTAACCTCAAAGCCATAGCTCTCCGCTGCCTTGTATATGCTCTTAGCATTTGAGCCGTCCCGGGATACGCCGCAATCAGCTCTGACCTGTTCCAGAGGAACCCATTTCCCATAGTAAGCCATGACCATAGCGAGCGAAGCTGCACCGCATTCAAGCGCTTCGAGCTGCATGATGACAGGTACCTTCACTGCGCCTTTGGTGACGGCAGACTTGATTTTTCCGTTCTCTTTGCTCATTTCAAACCTCGTTAGCTGAACAGGAAGCTGATCGGGTGGATGCGCTCGGTGACGATCTTCACATCGTATCTGCCGTCAGCCTCATTCACTGCTGCAAATGCGATCGTTCTGCCGAGCTCGTCCTTTTCGACTGCGGTGATCTCGTATTCATCCTTGCCGAAGCGCACCGTCATTCCCGAAGCGACCTCGCCTTTGCCATTCTCGGTCACAACGATCTGCGCCTGACTGTTTTCCACCAACGCCGTGGCACCTGCCTGCGTTTCCAGCTCACCTGCCATGCTCCATGCGAAGAGCCCGCCGAGCAGCAGGATGACCGCAGCAAGCAGCACCCAGATCCCCGGATTTGTCACATGCAGATAGTCGGTAAGCTGCTCAGGCGAGGAGATGCGTTCCAGTGAGCGCTTCCGGAAGATATTTGAATTCTGTTCTGCCATTTATATCACCTTTTTATTCGATAGACCTCAGAAGAGAGGATATGTCCATGATACTTTATATATTATAGCATACTTTTCGGAGGATTGCCATTGTCAAGCCAGAACAGCCGAAAATTCGTGGAACGTCACAAAATTCCTTATCGACAGTTGTGCACTCTGACAAAAGAGGGGGCTCCCCATGATGGAGAGCCCCCTTTTCCTACTCTGGATGGAATTTTGGAATGATCCGCTTTCGTTGTAAAACAGGTATCAGTAAATGGATCCGTTGTACTGTGCACCGTCCACGAACTTGTAGTCTGAGCCGGAAACGTAGTAGAGAACCGTACCTCTCTTGGCAGAATTGCGGTAGATATTGCCGCCGCTTACCGTGAGATGTGTGCATCTCATCTTATAATCCATTTCTGCTTTCTCGCCGAGATAGATACCACCGCCGCAGTCCGACGCAGAATTACCGTAGATCTCACAGTTCTTGACGATCATGCAGCCATGGTTCGTGATGCCGCCGCCGTTGCTCGCCGAGTTATCAGCGATCGTGCAGTCTTCGATGAGCGTATCGTGAAAGGTACCGAAGTATAAAGCGCCTCCGCCGAGAGCAGCGGAATTGAATTTGAAGTTGCTGCCCTTTACAATGTTCTCATATACACAGGAATTTTGATAACCACGGATCGCACCGCCGTTGCCCATAGACTTGTTGTGCTCGAATTCGGAATCTGTCACCTCAACGGTGCCCGCATTGATCGCACCGCCGTTGCCATGGCACTGGTTGAAGGTGAATACAGAAGTCGTTACTTTTACCGGACAGCCGGTCGCATCGTTGATCGCTCCGCCAGTACCGCCGAATGCCCAGTTGCTATCGAAGGTGCCGTTGGTTACATAGAACTCATAGGAAGTCCCGACACGTGACTTGTCTCTGTTGATAGCGCCGCCGTTCTTTCCGGCATGGTTGCTCTTGAAGGTGCAGCCACTTGCACACATATTTGGTGTGCAAGTATCCATGTTGATAGCGCCGCCGTTTTCGCCTGCCGTGTTGTTCGTAAATTCGATATTGTTCAGTTTGAAGGTATTTTGAGAGGTCATGCCGTTTCCGAAAACATAGATGCCGCCGCCGGAAGCCGACTCAGCCTTGTTGGATGCAATGAC
>JAGADP010000008.1 GCA_017828885.1 Oscillospiraceae bacterium
GCGGTAGTGGTCGCGGTCATCCTCGGACTGATCGTCTTCTCGTCCGTGAAGCGGCAGAGAAAGAGCCTCGGCATCCTGAAGGGCATGGGCTATTCGTCCAGGGATCTCAGACGGCAGATGGCGCTGAAGATCATGCCCGTCACGATCGTTTCCGTCATCATCGCCTCTGTTCTGACAGGCTATGTCTACAGCGCCTTCTGGATGATGGCATTCAGCGCAGTCGGCACTGTCACCATTCCCGTGATCGTAATTGCGGATGTGGTGCTCGTGGCATTCTGCTACGTTGTGACCTATCTTTGCGCAGGCAAGATCAAGAGCATTTCCGTCACCGAGCTGATGACCGAATAAGGGAGGAACACTATGAAAAAGAGAATGATGACCGCAGCGCTGACTGCGTGTCTGCTGCTGACGGCATGCGGCAGTACAGCTAAGGCGGAGAATGTGCCTGCTAAAAACACCGCCGATACGAGCATAACGGCGGCGGATGACAGCGAATATATCTACTGTGTCGGCTCTGTCAGCAAGGTCTATTCTACCGCTGCCGTGATGCAGCTTGTGGATGAGGGAAAGGTAGAGCTCGATGCACCGGTCACGGAATACATCCCGGAGTTCCGGATGGCAGACCCGCGCTACAAGGACATCACTGTGCGGATGCTGATGGATCACACGTCCGGAATCATGGGCAGCTCCCAGGCGAACGGCGATCTGTACGATGACAACGAAAACGACCGCCATGACCATCTGCTGGAATACCTTTCTAAGCAGCGCCTGAAAGCCGACCCGGGCAAGTTTGCGGCCTATTGCAACGACGGCTTCGGTCTGCTCGAGCTCATCACCGAACGTGTCAGCGGCATGACCTACACGGACTATGTCAGAAAGCACATCTCCGGGAAGCTCGGCGTGGAAAACACCGGTACACCGATCGACATGTTCCGCAATGAAAAGCTTGTACCTAGTGTGGCAGAGGGCAACCAGCGCATGGAGACCTGCTACTGCATGGCCATCGGGGACGGCGGTATCTATGCCACAGCAGCGGATACCGCACTCTTCGGCGCGTCCTTCTTCAAGGACGATCACACGCTGCTCTCCGAGAATGCGAAGAATGCGATGGCGACCCGCTGGAACGACAACGCCTACTGCGATGAAAACGGTCTCGGCTGGGATTATACCGAATTGTCACGCTATCAGGCACAGGGCGTGAAGGTCGTTGGCAAGGGCGGCGATGTGTCGATGGATCATGCGCATCTACTGGTCGCTCCCGAGGAAAAGATCAGCGTGGCCGTGCTGTCCAACGGCGGCGGGAGTACCCAGAATCAGATGGTGGCAGAGGCCATCCTCGATGCCGTCCTTGAGGTAAATGACGATACTGCGGAGGACAGCGCTGCACCCGAATGCACGACCGTTACGGAGATCCCTGCAGAATATGAAAAGTACGCCGGCTGGTATATTGTCAATATCATGGGCGGCGGGGATTCGCTCTACAATGTCTCGTTCCCGGAGCACAAGTACCTGCACATCGAGGAGACAACCCACCGCACGACAACTTGCAGGGATTATTTGCTGACGACTGAAGGCGATTTTGCGGAACTTGCCTACGAGATCGCGGAAAACGGCTTTGATACGCAGCTTGCGCCGGGCTATTCCCGCCTGTCCTTTGAGGAGAATGCGGACGGTACGTTTCTCCGCGCAGACGGCGGACTCACCTACCCCGGTCTTGGAGCACTGGAGGGGCATACCTACGCCGGACAGAAGATCGAAGAAAACCCTGTGAGCGACGATGTCATCAACGGCTACAGAGCCAATGAGGGAACATCCTTCCTGCTTGTCGGCGAAAAATACTCCTCCGGGAATTACGAATCAGCCGTCGGACAGCTCTATGTGATCGACAAGCTCAGGGGCTATGTGTTTTTCGGCGGTCACGGCATGGATTATATTCTGAAAATGACAGACAAAAATCATCTGGACTCGTTCAAGAGCATCCCGTCCTCATCGAGCAGAGATATGTGGGATGTCACCGCAGAGCGTGACGGGGACAGGATCATCGGCATCACGGTCACGAACGGCTGGCATCTGATCTCCGAGGAAGGCATCCCGGTACTGGATGCGAATGTGAAGACAGTTACGATCGCGGACAATGCCGCGTGGTACACGATCTCCGATTCGATCGCAAACAATTCCGTCACCGTGACAAGACCTGAACACAGCGCCGTCTACGTCTACAACAAGTTCGGCGAGGTCATTTACACCACGCACAACAAGGATGCAAAGCCGCAGATCCCCATGCCGAAGGGCGGCAAAGTGCTGTTCCTCGGACAGAGCGGCGACAGCTTTGGCATCACGATGTAGAACGAAACACAATCGGTCCTGCTATAGGTGATATACATCATGCTCATAAATTTCTCCAGTGCCACTTGGGGATAAAGCCTATTGGTGATCTGACAAACGATCTCCTTGTGTACGAAAGGCGATTCTTTATACGGAATCCAGTTTCAAAAAAACAGATAACCTCTTGCAAATCTGCTGGAACTATGTTACAATAATAGTAACCCTATTTTTCCGCAACGACAAGGAGAAAATGATCATGAAGAAACGAATCAAACGAACAGCAGCATTCCTGTGTGCAATGATCCTCGTCATCAACCTGCTGATCACCATTGTGGTTTCAGCAGAGGACATGACGCTGACCGCCCACAGTGCCATTCAGCAATTCACCGTCGGCTGGAATCTTGGCAACGCCCTTGACTGCTACGAGTCGCCCGAATTCGGAGTGGACGGCATGGCATCTGAGGAGCTGTGGGGCAATCCGCCTGTTGCCAGGGAGCTGATCCAGGAGGTTCACAAGGCGGGCTTTAACGCCATCCGTATCCCTGTGACGTGGTACAACCACATGGATCCCGAGACCCATGAGATCGACCGTGAATGGCTGGACCGCGTGAAAACTGTTGTGGATTATGCGATGGATGACGGCATGTACACCATCCTCAACGTCCATCACGACACAGGCGAAAAGGGCTGGATGCGCGCCTCCCGCAGGAAGTACGACCAGGACAAGGACATCTTCGTCAGCATCTGGCAACAGCTCTGCGAGGAGTACCGCGACTATAACGACCATCTGCTGTTCGAGGGCTTCAACGAGCTCCTTGACGAAGAAAACGTCTGGGATGAGCCCTCCGAAGAAGCGCTCGAGGTCGTCAACGACTACAACCAGCTCTTTGTCGATACGGTTCGTGCCTCAGGCGGCAACAATGAAAAGCGCGTGCTGGTGGTCAAGACCTACTGCGCTTCCTCCGCCTACAAATCGCTGGATGCATTCCGGATGCCGACGGATACCGTCGAGGATCGCGTCATTGCGTCCGTCCACGTCTATCGTCCGATGGACTTCACCAACGAGCGCTATCCCGAGATCACTAACTGGAGCGCCTATGAGTTGGATCCGCACATCTCCCGGCTCAACGAGTACTTCGTCAAGAAGGACATCCCGCTGATCATCGAGGAATTCGGCTGCGTGGACAAGTCGAATCTGAGTGAGCGCGTCTCCTGGTCAGAGTACTATGTCCAGGAGTTCACAAAGCTTGGTGTCCCGTGCTTCTGGTGGGACAACGGCAATGAGTACAAGCTGTTCGACCGTGAGCACAACACGCTCTGTGCCCCAGAGCTTGTGGGAACGATCGTTGCAGCTGCCGAGGGCGAGACATACAAGCCCGATCCGCTGGGAAATCTGCTGGCGCTCCTCAAAACGACCTTCCAGACCGATGCCGTCAGCTCGTGGACGACGCTTGCCATCATCAGTGCAGGCATTCTGTTCTTCCTGCTGTTGTTCGACTTCATCGTCAGAAAGCTCTCCCGGAAAAAACACCCGACCTATAACGATCTGTTCGACGAAAGGGGAGAGCGGGTGTTCGGCATCCCGCACCGTATCCTGCTGATCGTGAGCTGGTTCGCACTGCTCGTGTATCTGAGCTGGCGTATCGTGTTCTCGCTCCCGCTTCAGAGCGGCGTGATCGCCATTGCCGGCAGCATCCTGCTGCTCATTGTCGAGATCCTCGGCTTCTTTGAGACGATCGAGCATTACAAGAGCATGCTCGGCACCAAGAAGCATCCTCTGCCCGAGATCGCCGATGAGGAATACCCCGAGGTCGATATTTTCATTGCCACCTACAACGAGCCCTGCGACCTGCTGCGCCGCACCATCAACGGCTGCAAGCACATCAAATACCCTGACAAGAGCAAGGTTCACATCTGGGTATGTGATGACAATCGCCGCAAGGAGATGCGTGCTCTCGCTGAGGAAATGGGCGTCGGCTACTTTGATCGCCCTGACAATAAGGGCGCCAAGGCCGGCAACCTCAACCATGCGATGGGGCTGACAAGTGCTCCCTATGTCGTGACGCTTGATGCGGACATGATCCCGAAGAGCGACTTCCTGCTCAAGACCATCCCTTACTTCGTGGATGCGAAAAAGCGCGCTGCTGCCGATCCGAAGAAGGCGCACATCAAGCTTGGCTTCATCCAGACGCCGCAGTGCTTCTACGATCCGGATGTGTTCCAGCATGCACTCTACTGCGAGAACAATGTCCCTAATGAGCAGAACTTCTTCTACCAGAGCATCGAGCCGGCCCGTACCTCCACCAACAGCGTTATCTACGGCGGCTCTAATACGATCCTTGCCCGTGAGGCACTCGATGCCATCGGCGGCTTCTATACAGAGTCCATCACCGAGGACTTCGCGACCGGACTGCTGATCGAGTCCGCCGGCTATGTGAGCCTCGGTCTGCCCGAACCGCTTGCCAGCGGCCGCACCCCGCACACCTTCAAGGAGCACATCCAGCAGCG
The DNA here is from genome assembly GCA_017828885.1 of Oscillospiraceae bacterium. GTDB lineage: Bacteria > Bacillota > Clostridia > Oscillospirales > Ruminococcaceae > UBA3855. The sequence goes on from JAGADP010000008.1 coordinate 4,834, forward strand.
TACCCGCTGGGGCAGAGGCGTCATCGTCACTGCCAAGAAGCTCAAGATCTTCCGTCGGAAGGAGCTCTCCCTCGACCAGAAGATGAGCTACTGGGGCTCTGCCGTCTACTGGCTGTCCCCGATCAAGAACCTGATCTACATCTTCGCACCGCTGATGTTCGCGGTTTTCGGCATTCCGATCTTCTACACGGGCATTGCTGAGCTGCTGGTATTCTGGTTCCCGATGTACATACTCTCCGATATTGCCCTGCGCTGCATCAGTGGCAGATCGGTCTCCTCCAAATGGAGCGGCATCTATGAGACAAGTGTCATGCCGCACCTGCTGATCCCGATCATCCAGGAATCCCTCGGCATCTCGCTGACCAAATTCAAGGTCACCGATAAATCCGGCAAGGGTGCCAAGCGCAAGCGCGACCTGCGCAGCATGATCCCGTTTATTATCCTCATTCTCCTGACGCTGGCGGGTATTGTACGCGTCAGCATCGGCATCACGCTCGACACTTTCATCCAGCAGCTTGTCATTCTGTTCTGGCTGGTGCGGAACCTGTACTTCCTGTCGCTGGCGCTCTTCCTGATCGACGGCAGAGACAGCAGCGGCGAGCCGGTCAAGGTGATCGACGCCGAGGTAGTGACACTCAGGCATGGCGATACCGTTTATGAGGGCATCACCACGCGTATGAACGAGCACCGCATCCGTCTGATGCTGGACGATCCCGGTGAGCTGCGGATCGGTGATACAGGCACCATCACCATCACCGGCAAAACGGCATCTGCCGAGTTGAAGGGCGTGATCATCTCCGCTGTCAACCTGCGCCAGAACGGTGCCGGGGTCTTTGAATTCGAGATCCTCGATTTCGGCAAGGATGAATTGGAGTACATGCAGATCCTCTACGACCGCCTGCCGTCGCTGCCGATGGAGCTGACACGTGATTTCGGTATTGTCACGACTCTCTGGCGGAACATCGTCGCAAGACTACGCCGCCCGGAGGTATGATCTCTTTCGGGATCCTGCGGAGGAGAATCTCAAGTCTATCAAAAAAGACCAGCATGATGCTGGTCTTTTTTATCAGGTCAATGCTCCAAGGTCCGGGGAGCATTTTTGTGTGATGCATCCATCACGCTGCAACCGGAGCGTCCGGGGTATCCTTCTTCTTTTTGGTCAGCAGCATGACTGCTGTTGCGCCGAGAATACCAACGGCAAGACCGCCAATGCCCGCGAGGGCAAGCTGACTGCCGGTGAAGGCGCTTGCGGTAAAGGCATTCTCATCCGTATCCCAGAAGAAGTACATGCCGTTCACGTCGTTGTTGTAAGCGTATGCCATATCTGCAATGTCCATTGCATAGGTATAGGTGAAGAAATGCAGTCCCTGGGAGCAGCCTGCGGGCATTGCATCGCTGCCGGTCTGGTACGTCAGGGAATCCGCAAGGATCGGGTCGCCCTTGCCAGGATCCTTTGTGGTGTAGAGACAGAGCCACTGTCTGCCGAGGTCGGCATTCAGATCCGCCGCATCCATACAGCCCCAATTCTTGTAGTCCCTATAGACAGCGACATTCGCTTCCGAATTGTTAAAATCAGGACGGTTGCACTTCACCACATCATAGTACACGAACTGGTTAAATTCAATGTTCCGCTTTTGTTCACCCTTTTCATCATAGACCGGATCACCGTTCTCATCCGTGACATAGGTCACGATGTCCGCTTCATCCACGATCATCAGCGGGATCTTCGTGAATTCCACGCCATATATCTGCTTTTGCCACTCCATGAAGGCGATGACCGCGAAGGTGATCATGGCAAGACTGACTGCGTACAAGATAGTGCCGAATCCGATCCGCAGCTTTGCACTGCTGACAGCTTTTTTAGCAGCGAGCACCCCTTTCTCCGATACAATTCCATCGCCAAAAGCCAGTAATTGAGAATCCAGATATGTGGTTGCTTCTTCGAGTCCACCAAAAATGGGGTTTATAGCCAACACTCCTGATCCGATTAAACCTGCGGTCCCAAGAATCGTCAGAACTGCAAAGCCGACCAATTCCAGTGTGGATAAAGTTGTGGCATGACCGTAAGGATTATTGCCCATGTGAGCTTCCATGCTCGCTCTGCTTGTCAGTGCAACGCAGTCCCGGAAGATGGCGCGGTTGACGCCGTCATATATGGATACCGTATCAATTTCCGCCAGCGGATCGCGGATGCTGTTGTAGGCAGTCTTTGCTGCTTCCTCATTGCCGATGCAGGTCGTCAGCAGCGACATCAGTGTCAGATAGCGCAGACCGGCACGCTGTCCATCGCTCATGGCAACGGCAAACGGCAGGAAAGTCGCAGCCTCGTTCTCGGGAGCTTCTGCATCCTCGGGAGGAAGGAAGAAGTCGCCGAGCGTTTCACCCCAGTCGCCTTCATATCCGATGGAATATAGCATCCCGTACAGACTTGCAGTCGTATAGAAACGCTCACATTCGGCATAATAACGTTCTGCCTGATCTGTTTTCAGCGCATCGAAGTAGCTCGACACACGGTCGCCATACGCTTCTGGCGTTTCATTCGCACCTCGTTCGAGCTTGTTAATTGACAGATAGGACTGATACCAGAGCAGCTCAGACTGCACGGTATAGTAATCCTCTGCGAGCTTTGCAGCCGCATCGCCGTACTGCGACATGAGCAGCGACTCCGCCGCCGAATCACTGAGTGTGGCACTTCCGTCTGCATAGGCTTCGGCAAGATCCTTCATGCTGAGATAGGACATGCTCTCCAGACGCTCCAGCCAGGTGTCCTCGTCTGTGTCCGCTGCCAGTGCCAGTGCTTCGGATACGATCGAGACAAATGCCGCAGATCCCTCCATGATCATCTGCTCCACGTCGCCGTGCGCGAGCTGATCGTTTCGAGAAAGGGCATTGTAGGCGTCATTGCCGAGCTCCTGCTTGGTCTGTGCAACAAACAGATCACCCAGCGGTATTCCGGTGTCATTGACCGCATACTGTCCGTCGATCTCGCCGTCATAGAATTTGTTCAGGATCGCGTAGGTCAGATCCGCACGCGCCTTACCCGCCGCACTGCCC
>JAGADP010000049.1 GCA_017828885.1 Oscillospiraceae bacterium
CCGGTATCGCAGCCTTGCCGCACAGGCGGCGCTCTCCGGCACATTGGCTGCGATCATCGGCGGGAGTGCTTCGAGCTCCTCCCGGACAGGCGAGAGCTTGGAGCCCTTCACGAAGACGCCGCAGACCGTCCGGAAACGCTCCCACTCCCCTGCCATGTCGTCACAGGCTGAAAGCGCTGCTGCCGTGTCGCCGTCTGCGAGCGCTGCAGCGACTGCCTGCGCCTTTTCCTCATAGCGGCGGCATTCCGTCCGCACGGCAAAGACCGACCCGATGCACAGCGCCGTAAGCGTCAGCAGGATCCCGAAGCTCAGCCAGACCCGCGTCATGCCTGCACCTCCTTCGGGATGAGCGTGAACTGCCGGTCAGCGTCCGCAGTCATGAGAAAGACCTCCCCGATGCGCAGTCCAGCCTTGCGGAGCACGCTCTCCGCCCAGCTCTTGTCGAGCCCCGCCTCCTGCAAGGCCTGCTCCCGGAGGATGCCGTCGGCGATGATCGTCCGGGGCGGGTCGGTATCCTGCAAGGCGTCGCAGACATCGGCCTTCTCGGCGGGCTGCTTCTCCGCCTTGCGCAGGACGGAGATGGTGCCGTTTGTCTCCGCACAGGCAAACTGCACCTCATCGACCGAGAAGATGCCCGCCGTCCGCAGCGATGCCATGAGGTCATCCGGCGAAAACCGCAGAGCGCGGAGCTTGTGCTGGTCGATCTCGCCGTTCCGGATGATGACCTGCGGCGTGCCGGAGACCAGCCGCCGGAACGCCGGGAACCGCAGCGACACCCACGAGCTCAGCACCTCGAAGCAGACGAGCGCCAGCACCGGCAGGATCCCCTGTAACAGCGGAATATCCGGATCCTCGAGCGAGAGTGTGGCGATGTTGGAGATGAGGATGGTGATGACCAGCTCCGAGGGCTGCAGCTCCCCGAGCTGGCGCTTGCCCATGAGCCGGACAGAAAAGATCACAAGCGCATACAGGATCAGTGATCGGATGAGGATGATGGTCACAGCGGTCACTCCTTTCTTGAAGGAGTATGGACAGGGCTGCGATGCTTATGCAGTGCCATTTTTTTTGAAGAAGCAAAACTTGTGTAATCCATACAAAAACGATTTTGATTTTTAGGCTTTTGTGCAAAGCCCACTAAAATCTATTGCATTTTTGCGACGTATATGCTATAATGTCTGTAATCGGAAGCCTGTACCATCGGTGCGGGCTCCGGAGCACGGATGGCACAGGCCTTACGCAATTTCACACGAGCAGACGGCGTATCGCATGGGATGAGCTATCCTGTGTGGTACGCTTTTGTCATTTTTTATCAGACAGAGGAGGAATGGACATGAAGACGATCATGAGTAAAACAGCAGCGTGCCTTTTCGCTGCTGCGCTTACGCTAACCGGTTCGGGGATCAGTACAGGCGCTGCATCTGTGACACCACTCACAGCGGCAACGATCCCCACTGCGTCCGTACCTGGTATGCTTGGCTATATACCGAAGCCACGCCCTAAGACCCCGCAGTCATCTGAGAATGGCGCTGTGCAGATCGGCGGAGATCATACGGGGCATGGCTCCGGTTCAGGCAGCAACAGTTCAGAACCGCTGACAAGCAATGACATTCCGACTGTCCCTGCGGAGGATATTGAAGACGAACCGAGCATTGTCGAGCCGCTGTCCTCTGCTGCACCGACGATCAAGGGGCATGAGTCCGGCGAAGAGACTGTTTCCACCAAGACGCTTGAACCCGGCAGCTTCATTTTAGTCGGCGATACCATTGCATTCGGCGACGGCGATTGCTTCGTGTATGACGATCAGACGCAGACGATCTTCAACATGAAGAGAGATGCAGTGCTCACGATCAATCAGATCATTTATAGTGAGCAGGACTGTCAGTATAGCTTCGGCTACGCCGAAGGTGACACCTATCTTCCCATTGTATGGTTCTCGTCCGAACTGTATGCCACCCCACCCCGCGGGTTCTTCGTCACAGGCGGCAATGGCACGCTCGAACATCCGTACACCTTTGCACTGACGCTGACCCTCACGCTCCCGGAAGACAACGGCGTGACGGCAAGATACACCTTTACGGATGAGGAGCTTGATCCCGCCAACATCAACCCTTACGGCACCGGCGAATATGCCGACCGTCAGAACAACATCACCTACACATCCGAAAAGCCGTTCATCCTGAGAAGCGAAGCCGGCGTGTTTGCGCTTCCTTCTTATGATGAGGCGAATGCGCAGTACATCCTCGCCGCTTCCTACTTCGGCAGCCTGACGGTCACTTACATCGAGAACAATGTGATACCGGTCTCCACGCCGGATGAATTCTATTCCGTCGTGAGCATGCTGAGCGAAGCCTATGCCAACCGCAGGGATGTCGGATTTGAGCCGGTCATCCGGCTGACGAAGGACATCGACCTCTCCACAGTTGAAGGTGAGCGCGTCATCTACGGCGATCTGACCATCGACCTGAACGGCCACACACTGGATATGTCCGAAACGGATCCTTACGATGTGGACGCGATGATCGCCGGCGAGATCATGTGTGCAAACGGCACACTGACGCTGAACGATTCTTCATCAGCGGGTACCGGAAAGGTCAACAACGTCGGCGGTTTCCGTGCCTTCAAAGATGCAGACGGCGCAGCAGCGGCAGTTCCCGGCGGCAACATCGTTGTGAACGGCGGCACCTATGCGCTGGCGGACGGCTTCACATTCGACGCAGAGGAAGGATGCAGCATCACGCTCAACGCCGGTACCTTCTCCAGATGGGAGACAGCCTGGAACACTTACCTCGGTTCGGCCGATCAGGAAGCTGTACAGACCGCCGACGGCTATACCATCACCCCGCCCGCGCTCGGCATCGGCACGTACAAGCAGTACGCCGACAAGGACGGCAAGCATCTGATCCGCTATGTCTTTGTCAAGCCCATCTCCGAGATCGAAGGCAAGTCGAAGGCGACCTTCACCGCCAAGTACAACGGCCGTGAGCTCACCTTCCCAACGAACACCTATTACACCGGTCTGCGCTACAACGGACAGCAGTATCAGCTCACAAATGGCTGCGTCCTGTTCGCCGTCACGATCGCCGGCGTTCCCGCAGGAGACGAAAATAAGCTGACCTGTGACATCAAACTTACCTGACAAACGGAGGACACCATCATGAAAGAAAGCTACACCGCTCCTGAACTGGAGATCATCCGATTCGATACTGAAGACGTCATCACGACATCACCAATGAAAAACGGCGGAGATGCTGGCGAGATCCCTACAAGCGCCAATATTGATTTCAGTTGAAGCATGAAGCAAAGCGGCAGACCACATCTGCCGCTTTTGTATCACTCAAATGAAACATCCCCCTGAAAACGCTCAGGGGGATGTTGTGTGCTGTAAGATCAGTGAACCTGGCTGATCACGTCGATGTACTTGGAAAGATCGTCAAAATCCACCTCGTCGGTCGCCGTATCAGGCTCATAGTCCTTGAGATAGAAGGTAAGCGCACGATCGACCTTGCCGTCCTTGACGGTGAAGGAAACAATATCCGTGCCGCCGATGAACTCCGACTGCTCGAACTCGCCTGCAAGCTTCTTGCCCTTCTCGGTGAAGAAGTGGATCGGCTCATAGCCCATCTTGTCAAGGCTTACGGTGTTCAGTGCTGCGAAATACACGCCGTCCGGCAGATAGAACGCCTCGCCTGCTGCCATACCGGAGCAGACCTTGTTCGACCAGAGCGGATCCTCCGGATCGGTGCAGAAGACATCGAAGGTCGTCGTGTCGTTGATGAGCGCCTGATCCTCATAGTGGAGGATGTTGGCGGTGACATTGCGCTCTGTATCGGCCGGCGTGAAGTAATAGTTCACGTCGTAGCCGTAATCGTAAACATAGCCCCAGCTGATGTTCTCGTCATAGCCGCCGGCAAAGCCCTCCGGCACCTTGTCCACCTTCACGGTGTAGGCCGGGAAGCCGGAATGCTTCAGCCCCTCGATGATCCTGGCGCCGCTGCTGTCAGACGTCCATGTCTCAACCGTCCTGGCATAGCCCTTGGGATCCTCGATGAGGGAGAGCTCCACGCCCTCGAGCGGCTCGCCGGTGGCAGCATTGATGCAGTTGACGGAGATGTGATTGCTCTTGTCCTCGAGCGGCATCAGGTCGAAGCTCAGCTCTCTGTCCGCCTTGCCGTCCTTGACGGTGAAGTCGAAGCCGGCAGACTGATCGGCGAAGTCCACATCCGGGAAGAGCGCCTGCAATTCCTTCGCAAAATCGCTGTCCATATCGAGCAGCTGTACAGGATAGTCAAACAGCGTGAGATCCACATGATACTCGCCGTCCGGCAGCGCGATGTCCTCGAAATGCAGCGACGGATAGTACGGATTGCCGTCCTTGTCGGTGACGTTCATCATACCGCAGTACGGCAGATTGTCGCCCAGACCCCAGTCATAGAGATTGATCTTGACATTGCGCTCGTCCTTGTCGGACAGCACACGGAGGGTGAGCTCCTTGTCCGTCTCGCCGTCAAAGCTGAAAATGAGCTGCTGATCCCAGTTGCCGTAGCCGTTGCAGTATTCATCCGGCAGATTCGACAGATCGAGCACATACTGGTACTTTTCCCCGAGCGGCAGACCCGTGAGGACATCCTCGGTATCCGCATCATGGATCCAGTCTGCGGCGCTGAAATCCACATCGTCAAACATGCCGAACAGGCTCACGCGAACATCGTCGATCGGCTCGCCGGTCATCATGTCCACGATCTTGATCGTGAGCTTGCCGCCGCGGTCGGAGGTGCCGGACACGATCTGCTTTTTCAGCATGGCCATGTCGAAAACGTCGATCTCGCCGTCCTCATAGAGGTCGGCATTCTCGCTGTTGCCCAGCTCGTCGATCGTGCCGAGCAGAAAGCGCTGTAGCTGAACGGCATCCAGCATGCCGATGGCCTGGTCGTAGTTGACATCACCGAACAGCGTGGCGACACCTCTCGGCGCCGGATCCCCACTGTCCGCAGCCGCAGCAGAACCCGTTACCGCAAAGCA
>JAGADP010000050.1 GCA_017828885.1 Oscillospiraceae bacterium
CACGGTGCGCAAGGTCGGCAATGTCTATCAGGCGGTCGAAAGCAAGGAAATAAATCTTGACCAGACCGGGCAGTACCTTGACAGAGTCTGCGCCCGGCACATGTGCGACAATTGTCCCGAAAAACGGCTCTGTGCAGCTTGGAATGAGAAGGTCAGTGGAATGGAGGGGGATGCTGTATGACGGAACCGATCCCGCAGATCATGGTCTGCCCGCTGTCGCTGGAGCAGGCAAAGCAGAAAAGCGAGCTGGAGGTCTGGCTGTACAGCCGGATGGCGAATCTCCAGTGCAAGGAGGCGCTGGCACAGGTGCAGCAGCCTGACCTGCATACCGAACAGGGACAGGCGCTGCTGCGTGATTTCGGCATCGACAGGCTGATGTGGGTAACAGCTTGCTCGATGGCGCAGGTGCAGGAGAATGACTTCACTCGGTCGGTGATCCCGGCGGAGTATCCCATCAAGGAAGCACAGGAATGGTCGCTGCCCGATGCAGCGGGGCTTGCCGGTTTTGCAGAGCAGCTCTCGCAGGAGTATGCAAGGCTCGGACTGATCGGGAATGCCTACTGCACCGGGCAGCTTGGGGAGGAGGATGTCACCGGCAAGCTCCTGATCGTGGATCCCCGGGTGCTTGCGGATGCGGCAAAAGCACCGCATTTCCAACTTTTCTATGCACAGGAAGCGCCGGCGCAGTCCTATCGCATCAAGGGCATCAGCCTTGCGGACGCCGAGCCGTTTGAACTGAAACGCACGAGCTTCCTCGGCATCGGCAACGAAGCGATGCTCCCGGCATGGGCGGCAGATCGGCTGGAACAGGCACGGAATGGCACATTACAGCAGATGCAGTCGGAGGAAACGGAAAGCATCGAGGTGATCGCAAGTTGATGTACAGGAGATCAAGAGAAGCAGCGAGAGCATCTGGCGAGATTGATCTCTGGCGGGAGAGCCGAAAGCAGAACTGCGAGTGTGCAGCGGCGATCAAAGATGCCATCGACAGGCATTTTGATGGGATGCACCTTGGGGATGAATGTCTTTCTGATGTGTTGGATGCCTTCGACTATGAGCGCACGGCGTGGGTGCTGGCGGCGACTGTTGCCTACAAGGACTATGACGGGCGGTTCTCCCACAGCAGCCGTGAATGGGTAAAAACGATCCTGCCGCCGGAGCTTTCCCGGGAGGAGTTCGAGGGCTATGTCTGTCAGGCGCATCCTGCGCTTTTGGAGGGCTACATCAGGATGCTTCAAAAGTATGAACCCGAATTACAAGAAGAAATGGAGGGGCTGAGCCAATGTTGATGGATTCCAGACATGTTCTGAAAGATCTGCCGCCGCTGACAAAAGCGGACTGCAATCCGGCACAGGAAAACTACGAAAACAGGCTGCTGATCCTGCGCCCTGAGCTGCTGTCGCCGATGTACAGCTATGCGCCGTTCCAGTATTTTTACGCAGTGGGCGGCTTCGGGTGTGATCCGAAGGCACGGGGCAGAAAGGTCATCGGCATGTTTCTTGCCGATGGTGAACGAACTGAAATGCGGCGGAGCGATTTTCTCGGTGCAGCCGATCCCAAAAAGCTCCCGAAATGGGCAGCAGACCGGCTTGCGGAGATCCAGGCGCCGAAAATGCAGATCCGCATCTTTCAGGTCGATCATGACAAGGATCCTCAGCGGCTTGCCTATGAGCCTTTGAAGGATCTCCCGAACGGGATTGTCAATGCATCCATGTACCGGCAGGTCTACGGCGGGACAGTCAATTGCAGCAGCCTTGAGGAGGTGTTCCGGCTCTGCAATGAGGATCCGCCGCCCGGATACTGCGGAGAATCCATGTCGGTCGGCAATGTGATCGAGGTGCAGTACGGCAGGCAGAAGGGCTTTTACTTCTGCGACCGTGCAGGCTTCCAGAAGATCGAGTTTGACATCACGCATACCGACCATGACCAGATGCTGAAGGTGCTGATCTGTGAGCCGAACAAAGCGCCCTATCCGGCGGAGATACGGGATTGTCTGGAAGCGAAGCAGTCTGTGGTCGGCGGGTTGATCGAGCCGGTGTATTTCTCGGACGAACGGGTGCTGGCGTTCTGCGATGAGGAGTTCCTGTACAAGGGCTATGCGCCCAACCGGATGCTCGGCGAAACGCTCATTCAGGGAACGTTCTTCATCGTGGGCGATGCCTGCAATGAGTATGGCGAGATGGTCGAGGTGTCACTGACGGACGAGCAGTTCAACAAGTATACAGCGCAGTTTTCCTATCCGCTGGTGGATATTTCGGACAACGAGATCTGTCATCAGGAATCGCAGGAAATCGACATGATTCAGGCGTGAGAGGGGGTGAAAGCATGAGGATCAAGGCGAAGATCGACAGGCTGTATGATCAGCCGGACAGCAATCTGCTGGCGTTTGCGAGCGTGACGCTGGACGAGGCATTTGCAGTGCATGGCATCCGTGTCGTGAACGGCGAAAAGGGCGTATTTGCGGCGATGCCGTCGCAGTCCTATCAGAAGAACGGCGAAACGAAGTACAGCGATACGTTCCATCCGATCACGGCACCGGCACGGGATACCATCCAGCAGGCAGTCGTTGCGGCGTATCAGAATGCGCTGGAGCAGGCGCAGGCGGCACAGTTTGAGGTCGCACCGGATGTACCGCAGGAGCATGATCTCGGCTAAACTGCTGTGATTCCGGCGGCGGTTCTTGTTGGATAGGTAGAAATGCTCCGAAAATCATAGATATTCCGGCGAAAGTGTGGTATGCTGAGGAAAATACCGAAAGGGGTGCTCAGCATGAAAAAGGCCATACTTCCTGCAATTCTTCTATGTACCGTGATGATGACAGGCTGCTATGATGACGGCTATGCAGACTCCGGGCCCACGGCGGTCAGCCATGCAGAGACAGCGGAGACTGCACCGGTCACAGAACAGCCAACCGAGGGCGTCTCAGACGAAGCCACAGAGACCAGTTCGGAGATGATGACCTCGGAGAGCATGATGACAGAGGAGCAGACCGAGCCGAAAGAAGCCGAAACGCCGGAGCCAACAACTGAGCCGTCAGAACCTGAGACATGCGTAGAGACAGAAACCGAAACGGCTGAAACAGAACCAGCCGAAACCGAACAGCCTACCGAACCGGAAACGACTGAGCCTATAACAGAACCCATCACTGAGCCGGAGAGATCCGACTTTGACAAGGCGCTTGAAGTCTACGAGTACATGCTCCAGAACGGGCATGGCACCTGCGTGAATTACGCCTGCCAGACCTATGAGAAATGTCAGGAGATCGGGCTTCCGTGCTACATTGTCTGGACGGATGCAAAGCTCTATGGGCACACTGCGAATACAGTACAGGTGGATGGAATCTGGTTCATCCTCGATACGCAGGGGCATAAGTTCCTGACATACAACCACGGCTTCACCGAGGTTGTTGACATGGAGATGAACCATATCGGGGATGCAGAGATGCTCAGTCGGTACCGTTACGATGAGCTGTTCGGGTAAACAATACGCAATCTGAGCCGGAGTGATCCGGTCCTTTTTGCATCAGTAAAGGAGAAAAAATGAGCAATTTCAAGAAAACTGCAAAGAAGATCGGCGCAGGTGTCCTCGCAGGGCTCTGCGCCATTTCCATGTTCGGCACGCTGCCGGTGATCCCGGTGGAAGCCGAGAGCATGACGACCGAGAATCCTGCGTTCCCTTCCTCGGACGTGCTGATCGCACAGGCGGCAACGCTGCTTGGCACGAAGTACGGCTTCGGAAAGAAGGGCTATTCCGGCATCTATTATCAGGGCAGCTATAAGCCGCTGGAGGAATCAACCATCCGTAGTCAGGGCATCGACTGCTCCGGGCTGATCTATTATTCATTGACACATCTCGGCTATTCAACCACCGGTTTCGACTGGAATAATCCTGTTCCGGTTGATACGGAGCATTGGCTGACCGTCAATGCCGACTGTACCATCACTTACGGCGATGTGACGAGCATAATCGACATCGAGAAGGAGCGCATCAAAACCACTGAGCGCCCCTATTGGGAATGTGCGGACGGCTCGACCATTGCGCCCGGCTCTGTGGTCGTTGCGGAGATCCCGAACGACATCAATCACTCGTGGATCTATATGGGCGAGTTCAGTAACCGCAATGAGGTGGTAAACTATCTGAAAAACATTGGTGTGCCGGATTCGCTCATCACGGATAAGACTGTCGGTGACGGCAGCGGCGATGGCGGCACACACTGGCGCATTGAGTCAAACGGACAGGAGGGTGTGGTCGTCAACAACAAGACCACCGGAAAGAAGGCTTCGGCGCTGAGCATGTATGCCTTCCGGGTGACGCAGAATGATGTCAATTTCACGATCACGAAGGTGCTTTCCACGGACAATTCCGTAAAGATCTGCGGCACTTCTCCGATTGACGGGACACAGGCGGTGTATGGCGTTTATGCCGATGCTGACTGCAAAAACAAGGTCGGCGAGATCGTGATTGGCGAGGATGGAACCGGCAGTATCACGCTCCCGAATGCGACCTACTACGTCAAGGAAATCAGCGCCCCGACCGGCTATGACCTCAATCCCGAGGTTTTCAAGCTCGATCCGTATGCGAGCATTCAGGTGCCGGAGGACATTACGTCCGGCAGCATCAGGATCAACAAAACGGCTGAGGACGGCGTGATCGGCGATCGTGAGTTCCAGCTCACCTGGACAGACGGCGGCACGGAGCATACGATCTCTGCGCAGACCGATGAGAACGGCGTTGCGGAGTTTGACGGGCTGAATGTCTACGATATGACCGCCGGGACTGCCATTCTGTACACCGTTTCCGAGGTAAATGTTGCAGAGCGCTACGTCACCCCGAAGGCGCAGGACATTGTGCTGACGGACGGCGATGCAGACCTGACGGTTACGGCGGACTTCGACAACGTACTGAAAAAGGGCAGCATCCGCATCAACAAACAGTCGGAGGATTTCCAGAATGGCGACCGGCATTTTGTTGTGACCGGCAATGGTCAGACCTACGACATCACGACCGGCTCGGACGGCATTGCGGTGTTGACGGATATTCCTGTTTTTGACAGCAGCAATGCAAAAATCGTGTACACGATCTCCGAGAAGGACGTCCCGATCCGCTATGTCGTTCCTGCCGATGATGAAGTAACGCTGACCGCAGATGCCACAACGGATGTGACATTTGAGAACAAGCTAAAGAAGTTCACCGCCGAGGTCACTAAGACCGATGCTGAAAAAACTACGGCGCAGGGCGATGCGACACTTGCCGGTGCTGTGTATGGGCTGTATCTCGATGGCGAGCTGGTGGACACCTATACCACGGATGAAAACGGCTATTTCAAGACATCCGAGTATCCTTGCGGCAATTACACGGTGCAGGAGATCACGCCCTCTGCCGGTTATCTGCTCGATGCAACAGCATATCCGGTCGGTGCAGAGCCGGAGAATTATACCCTTGAAAATAACCAGATTCCGATGGGCGTGACTGAGGATGTTGTGAAGGGCTCTGTTTCGATCATCAAGCACAGCGATGATAATGAGAACGATGTTGTGAACATGGAGCAGGGTGCAGAATTTGAGGTTTACCTGAAATCTGCTGGTAGCTACGATGCGGCTGCTGATAGCGTCCGAGATTATCTGACCACCGATGAAAATGGCTATGCTTCGACAAAAGAGATGCCTTATGGTGTGTATACTGTTCACCAGACCAAGACCGTTGATGATGCGGCTTTTGTCGCAGACTTCGATGTGCAGATCACCGAGAATCACAATACCTATGAGTATGTGCTGAACAACGCGCCGTTCCGGAGCTATATTCATGTCACCAAGCTCGATGCGGAGACTGGCAAGACCATCGCTTATGAGGGCGCAGGGTTCCAGATTTATGATGTAAATGGTCAGCTCGTGACAATGGGTGTTGACACGTTCTATACCAACAGTGAGGGCTACCTGATCACTCCCGAAACGCTGCGCTATGGTGAGTATACACTGGTCGAAGTACAGGCGCCGATAGGGTATGTACTGGATGCAACACCGGTTCCGTTCAGCGTAACCGCTGCCAATGCAACAGAGGAAAATGCAGTCAATATCGTGCGCGTGAGCAAGGCTGACACGGCGCAGAAGGGCAAAATTTCTGTGTACAAGCATGGCGAGATCTTCCAGACTGTCAAATCTATGGCACCGCCTATCGCAAAGGACAAGGACGGCAATACTTTTGTGCCGGATTACCCCACGACCTACCACCCGATCTTCGAGGACGGCGGGCTTTCCGGTGCGGAGTTCGAGATCGTAGCAGCCGAGGATATTGTCACGGCTGACGGTACGATCCGTGCCAAGAAGGGCGATGTTGTGACAAAACTGACAACCGACAAAAACGGCTATGCAGAGAGCGATTTGCTGTATCTCGGCAAGTACAATGTCAGCGAGGTCAACGCACCCTACGGCTATGTGAAAAATGATGAGGCACTGACAGTCGAGCTTGCGTATGCCGGTCAGACGGTCGCTGTGCGCGATGACATGAAAACCAGCTTCAACAATCTGTATCAGGCGGTGAAAATCAGTCTGAAGAAGTTTATGGAGCAGGATGAGCTGTTTGGTATTGGCATGAATAACGAATGGCGCTCTGTGCGTTTCGGGCTGTTTGCGGCAGAGGAAATCAAGGATGCGGATGGCACTGCAATCCCGGAGAACGGCTTCCTTGCGGAGGTTTCGCTGAACAAAGATATGTCCGCAACGATTGCAGAGCAGATCCCGTTCGGGCGCTACTATGTGCAGGAAATTGCGACCGATCAGCATTATGTCCTCAACGGCGAGAAGTACCTTGTGAACTTCGTGTATCAGGGGCAGGATGTGCAGACGGTGAACATCGACTGTGGCACGTTCGAGAATCACATCAAGCGAGGCAGTGTGGACGGCAAAAAGGTCGATCCCAACGGTGAACCGCTGGAGGGTGCTCTGTTCGGGCTGTTTAAGGCTGGCACGGAGGACTACTCCGAGGCTGCGGCGATCATGACTGATATTTCTGACGAAAACGGGTGCTTTGCATTTGCAGATATCCCGTATGGTCTGTATACGATCCGTGAGATCAAGGCTCCGGAGGGCTATATGCTGAGCGATGAGGTTTTCCCGGTGATGATCAGCGAGACCGCTGCAAGCATTAAAATTACCGCAGAAAATAGCCCGATTTCTTTGGCAATCAGCAAGGAGAATATTTACGGTGAGGAGCTTCCGGGTGCGCAGATGCAGCTTGTATCCGAGGACGGTTCGATCATTGACGAGTGGATTTCTGATGGTACAAATCATGTCATTTCCGTGATTCCGGCGGGCAGCTATACGCTGCATGAAGTTGTTGCGCCGGATGGGTATCTGGTAGCAACGGACATTGCGGTTTCAATTGATGAGGACGGCGTTGTGACTGTGGGTGGTGTGACTGTGGATGGTGTGACTGCCGAGTCGCATACCGAGGACGGTGTGCCGCTGATTACGATGGTGGATGACACCACGCTTGTGAAGGTCCGCAAGACAGACATCACCACCGGCGATGAGCTTGAGGGGGCATCGCTGTAGGTCATTGACGAGAACGGCAATGTTGTGGACGAGTGGATCTCCGGCACCGAGCCGCACTACATTGAGGCGGTGCTGGCTGCCGGAAAGACCTATACACTGCGGGACAGCATTGCGCCGGATGGTTATGTGCTGACCACTGATATTCAGTTTACGGTGCAGGAGGACGGCAGCGTGACCGAGGTCGAAATGGTCGATGATACGACAAAAGTGCAGATCAGCAAGCTCGACATTACGAACGGAAAGGAGCTTCCGGGCGCTTCCATGCAGATCACGGATGCTTCCGGCAAGATCGTGGACGAGTGGATTTCTGGCGATACACCGCACTTTATTGAGGGTAAACTAATTGCCAGTCAGGTCTACACGCTGCATGAGGTCACTGCACCGGACGGCTATGTGGTTGCAAGTGATGTGCAGTTTACGGTCAATTCGGACGGCAGCGTGACAGCGGTCGAGATGGTCGATGACACGACTAAGGTGCGCATTTCCAAGACCGACATTACCACCGGCGAGGAGCTTGCAGGTGCAAGTCTCCAGATCATTGACGAGGATGGAAATATCGTAGATGCGTGGATCTCAACAACTGAACCGCACTACATCGAGGGGAAGCTGATCTCCGGCAAGACATATATCCTGCATGAGGAGATCGCGCCGGACGGCTTTGTCATTGCGAATGATGTGCAGTTTGCAGTCAATCCGGACGGCAGTGTCACCGAGGTGGAAATGGTCGATGATACAACTAAAATTCGCATCTCCAAGACAGATCTGACCACCGGCGAGGAACTTCCGGGCGCTTCGCTTTGCATTATCGACGAGAATGGTGCTGTTGTCGAGGAGTGGATCTCCACAACCGAGTCGCATCTGATCGAGGCAAAGCTGACCGCCGGCAAAACCTACACGCTGCGTGAGGTTTCGGCACCGGACGGCTATGTCGTTGCGGAGGATGTGCAGTTTACAGTCAATGAAGATGGAACGGTCAACGAGGTTACAATGCAGGATGCTGTGACGGAGGTTCGCATCAGCAAGACCGATGCGGCATCCGGCGAGATGCTTTCCGGCGCAATGCTGCAGATTCTGGACAAGGACGGCGCTGTCGTTGAGGAATGGACTTCCGAGAATGATGTGCATGTCATCAAGGGAAAGCTCGTTGCCGGTAAGACCTACACGCTGCATGAAGCGGAAGCACCGGAGGGCTATGACCTTGCGGCTGACATCACATTCACGGTCAAGGATGACGGCAGTGTGACCGAAATTACAATGCAGGATACTAAGAAGCCAGCGCCGGAGGTACCGGGTACACCGCCTACTGGTGAGCAGACAAATCCGCTTGCCTATGTGCTTTTGGTGCTTGGCGTTGCTGGACTGATCGTGACAATTCTGACAAATCGAAGGAAGGGTGAATGATGAAAGTGAGGACAATTCTCATGGCGGCGATTTCTGCCGCCCTCCTCCTCGGAGGGGTGTATCTGCTGGTGGGCGATTCTGTGAAGCAGGATATGAAAACTGCCGATCTACAGCCGTATACGATGGCTACCGATGTGAAGCAGGAGCTTGATGAGATCACAGTGGAGCTTGTGCAGGCAACGGATCCGACAGAAGTCATGCAGGAGCCTTCCGAGCCGGAGGAGCCTGTGCAGGAAACGCTTCCGGTGAAGGCGGTGGAGGAGCTTCAGCAGACGGCGCAGCGCATCCATGCGGACTATCCCGATGCGATTGGCTGGCTGTATGTGCCGGGGACGAAGATCGATTATCCGCTGATGCAGGGCAGTGACAACGAGTTCTATCTGCATCATGCCTATGACGGAAGCAAGCTGATGGCGGGGTCGGTGTTTCTGGACTGGCGCTGTGAGAAGCATTTCCAGAATCCGATCAATATCTGCTACGGGCATCACATGAAGAACGGGACGATGCTTTCCGATGTGGTAAAGTTCAACGATGCGGATTTCTTTTCAGAGCACAAGATCGGCTGGCTGGCGACGGCGGATCGGGTGTACCGGATCGACTTCTATTCCCTTGCCCATGCGGATTGCGAGGATGTGATCTATGACGGCGCACAGCCGCTTTCGGACTGGATGAACCGGCTGCTTGGGCTGTCCTCCATCAGCGATCCGCTGCGGTACGGCGAGGAGGATCGGTTCATTTCGCTGTCCACATGCAGCCGCTCGACCGGCAATGAACGAACCATTCTGACCGGGCATCTGGTCGAAGTTGCGGGAGGTGATAGAGATTACTAATGCAAAAAAGAAGATTGCTGCACTCATCTCGGGTACAGCGATGATGGCAAATCTGGCGGCGGTACATGCCTGTGCCGCCGGGGATGTGGCTTCGGTCATTACGAACACATGGAATTCCGTCCGCACACAGGTGCAGTCGATCGTAAACAACGTGGTGTTCCCGGTGCTGGACGTGATCCTTGTGGTGCTGCTGTTTGTGAAGATCGCTGGACTTTACCTCGATTATCGCAAGCATGGGCAGTTGGAATGGGCACCGCTGGCGATCATTTTCGGTGGACTACTGTTTTCACTGACGGCACCGCTGTATATCTGGAGTATTATCTGATTTTTGTACAAAATAGCACTTGACTTTCTCGCTTAAATTTGCTATACTTATATACAAAAAGGCAGGTGCTTGCAGTGAACAAGATCGAGATCATGGATCAGCTGATCGAGCAGCATAACGGATACTTCCTGACTGCGGAAGCCATTAAAAAGGCATCTCCAAAACGTATATCGCAGAATATATCCGAAAGCGTGGATTGGAGCGGCTTGCTCGAGGCGTATATATGACCGAGGATGCGTGGCCGGATTATCTGTATGTGATCCATCTGCGCAATAAGGAGGCGGTATTCTCTCATGAATCTGCCCTTGCGATGCACGGCTTGATGGAGCGTGAAGCACCGGGCATCATGGTGACGGTCAACAGGACTTACAATGCTTCCCATCTGCGGCAGGACGGATGTACCGTCTATACAGTAAAGCCTGAACTGTATGACATGGGGCTGACAGAGGGCAAAACGTTCTACGGAAATACAGTTCGGCTTTATGATATGGACAGGACGATCTGCGATATTATCAAGCACAAGAAAAAGATCGCCTTGCAGACATATCAGACGGCAATCAAGGAATATATGCGAAGCCCGCAGAAGAACCTGAGCAATCTGATGCAGTATGCACAGGCTTTAGGGGTTGAAAAGACGGTCAGGATGTACACGGAGGTTATGCTATGATCAAAATATTGATGTGCCTGTTCCAATAAGGAGCAGGCATTTTTTATTGGTACCGCTGTATATCTGGAGTGTGATCTGAAAAATGGCTGCTCGATACGGGCAGCCCTGTTACATAGAATGGGGGTGATAAAATGTTTAGAGTTTTTGCAGAATATCAGGGAAATTCACTCATCACAGATGTTCCCCGTGATCTCTATGATTTAAAAGAGGACTTTGCGAGTATCGGCTATGGAAAGCCGCTTGGAAAGACGCCCATCATGCCGGATGAGGACAGTGAGCTGGAACTCAACATCTATCCGGACGGCGAACTGGAGCAGGCGGCATTCCGAAAATGCAAGCCGGAGGATACGCTCCTGATGCTGAACAGAACGGCGCAGTACCTTGCAGATCATGCACACAGCTTTACTGCGGAGAGCATTGGGGAAATGGATGCCGATGGGCTGTCAGAACTGTATTGCAGGCTGTCCGAGCCGCGTCAGCCGCAAACGGACAAGCTCGTGCTGCACATGAAGCTCGTTCGCCGTGCCGAGGACTTCACGCCGGAGAGCTGTATTGTCGAGGATGTCATTCCGCTGCCGCCGGAGGAATTCTTCCGGCTGCGGAATAATCCGCTGTCGGAGCATCCGATGATGGAGCAGTATTATGAAAAAATGCTGTCCGATGATGAGGGCTTCCGCCACGGCATTCTGGTCTATGACGAGGTGCAGGGTGACGGACTGTTTGTCGCAGCGGAGGGCGCTGATTATGCACGGTATGCACAGTATGTGCCGCGCGCAAGGGACATTGCAGCGGCATTCGAGCAGACACAGACGCAGGAAGAAACCGCCGGAATCGCAGAGGATCCCGGCGGTTTTGTCATATCATAATTCTGACGCATCTGATCCAGGGAGATGCTTCTCGATCACCGTCATGATCTCATTCAGTCGCTTTTCACCGATGCCGCTGATCTGCGCAAGATCAGCGCGAAGTGCATCATAGTCAACAACATTGGACTCAGCTTTTTGTTTGCCGGATTCATAGACATCCTGAATGAACCGCTGCATAGTGTCCTTGTCCATCTGCTTGATCTGCCTGTAAGTTGTGCGGTCGAGTAGTTGTTCCATAGAAAACCTCCGATGTATGATGATTCCATTATATCACATCGGAGCGCTGATTGCAATTGTTTTCAAAAAGTTTACAGGAAAAATTGCACTGAAACGTGCAAAAATACACTGATTTTCTACTTGGGTAGAGGGCGTTTGCTCTCTGCCCATTTTTTATTTTCACGAAGGGAGAATGCTATATGTTTGACTACATCCGGGAGAATGAATTACAGGATTTCCGCTTTTTCAAGATGCCTCATTCGCTGTTTACGGAGGGTCTGTTCGATGCCCTCTCCAACGAGGCGAAGCTCCTCTACGGGCTGCTGCTTGACCGCATGAGCCTGTCTGCGAAGAATGGCTGGCAGGATGAGGATGGGCGGGTGTTCATTCATTTCAAAAATGCAGAGGTCTGCCAGAAGCTCCGTATCGGGGCGCAGAAGGCGGTCAAACTTCTGAAAGAACTGGTGAACATCGGGCTGATCGAGCGTATCAGAATCGGCTTAGGCAAGCCGGATCGGATCTATGTCAAACAGTATTGCAGCACTACAATTCCGGAAGAAAACACAGATCATGTTGAAACGCCGGATGTTGTAATTGTCCCCGATGATGAAAATCAAAATTCCGGAATTTCGGAAATCACAACACCTGAATTTCCAGATGCACAACTCCTTCAATGTAATAATAAGACAAATAGATTTAGACAGATCACATCCAATCCGTCCGCAGATGCAATGGATGCGATCCGAGAGCAGATCAAGGAGAATATCGAGTATGACTGGTTCTGTGACAGCTATGCCGATCATGAGAAGATCGGCGGTTCGCAGGAGGAATTGGATGAGCTGGTGGAAATCATGACGGAGAGCGCCTGTGCAACAAGGACGGTGCGCATCCACGGGCAGGAAATGGCTGCGGAGGTGGTGAAGTCACGAATGCTGAAGATCGGCAGTGAGCATATCCAGTATGTCTTTGACTGCATGAAACGGACAACGAGTAGAATTCGCAATATACGGGCATATCTGCTGACGGCACTGTTCAATGCGCCGACCACGATCAGCAGCTATTATTGCGCGATGGTGCGGCATGATCTTTGCGGAGAGGAGGTGGTATGATGCAGGTCAAGGTAATAGGCGGCGAGCTGTCGCCTGATGAGGTGCAGGTGTATGTCGATGCGATCCGCAGGCGGCATCCGGAGCAGATCGTGAGAAAGATCGAGTTCACGCTGCACGATGATTTTGTCGATGTGCGGTATGAGTACGACAACGTACCGTTTGAGCGCATCCGGCGCATTACCGGCTATCTGGTCGGTTCGCTGGATCGGTTCAATGATGCGAAACGTGCCGAGGAATCGGAGAGAGTCAAGCATACAACGGAGGAAGAAGCGGAGGTGAAGCATGAACTTTTTTGAACAAGAACTGCGGAAAATTGTACACGGCTGCGATGCCATTCACTACCCCAAATATGTAGGCAGAGAGTGCATTGCAAGACTCACGGATGACCTGACGGTCAAGCTGAGCTTCCGGTCGCTGCATATTGCAGATCACTACAATGCGCTGCAAATCAGGCTGATGAACCGCCGTGACGGCGAGGTCGATTCGCAGCTTATCCGGTTTGCGGATGTGTGGGGACAGGTCACGATGCGGGGGCGTGATGAACGAATTAACCCATATGCTTGGACATACCAGGAGGATACGAACTGGTATGGATTTCGCCCGAATGAGATGCAGTACCAGCAGATCTCGGATGCGCTGAATGACTATCTGGGATGCTTTCTCGACATCTCCGAAGAAGAAACGATGGGCATGAAATTGTAGGGGGTGATGCTCTGAAATATATCCCATTCACAGAGGAACAGAAACAGCAGGCCAATAACACCGATCTGGTGGCATTTCTGGAAGCCCGGGGCGAAAAGCTCAAGAAGCTCGGGCGTGATTACAAACTCATCTATACCGATTCATCCGGTACGCATGACAGCATCACAGTGCATGGCTCGACATGGTTTGACCACAAGAATCAGGTCGGCGGCGGTGCGGTGAAGTTCATGCAGCACCACTATCACATGACGTTTCAGGAAGCGGTGCAGGCACTGCTCGGGTATCAAGTTGAGCCTGTACAACGGTCTCCTCCGGTCATGGCTGCGCCGGTGCCAAAGCGTGAATTTCGGCTACCCGAAGCCCATTCCGATATGCATCGGGTGTACGCCTATCTCATCAAGCAGCGGTTCATTTCGGCAGAGATCATCACGCATTTTGCCAAAGCCCACACGCTCTATGAGGATGCGGCGCATCACAATGCAGTGTTCGTGGGGCTTGATGAAAACGGCATCCCCCGGCAGGCAAGCAAGCGCTCCACCGCTTCCTTGGGACAGGCATACAAGCTGACCTGCGAGGGCTCGGATACCCGGTACAGCTTTGCTCATTTCGGGACATCGGGGCGGCTGTTCGTATTTGAAGCGCCCATTGATCTGCTTAGTTTTCTGACGCTGTATCCGAAGGACTGGCAGGAACACTCCTACATTGCCACAAACGGCGTTTACGAAAAGGCGATGCTGCGGGCTTTGGAGATGCGTCCGAACTTGCGGGAGATCATCATCTGCACCGACAATGATGATGGCGGAAATGATGCGGCATACCGGTTCCGGGACATTCTGAGCGAGCATGGTTATGCGGTTGTGAAGCGCCTTACACCGCCGTTCAAGGACTGGAATGAGGTACTGAAGGCGATGCATGGCATGGAGGCACTCCCGACCGTGCCGTATGAGAAGCCGGAACGGTTCAATACGCTGGTCAATGCACTGGAGGAATTACGTTTCTCGCCGGAACGTGCAGTATTTATCCTACAGCAGGAACTGCATCGGGGCAATTATCATCATGCCGCACAATATGCATTGGCTGGTGCGGCCTTCTTTCTGCGGCAGTCGGGGCATCCGGTGGGCTTTTCACGCCTCAAGCAGAAGCTGCGTGACGAGTACAAGCCTTATGCAGACAAGGCACAAACGGATGCCAAACAACGCATTCTGACCGATGCCATGAAGCATGTCGGGAAAGAGCTTCGCCGCCCTGCCCGGACGCAGGAGCAGTCTGTCCAGACGGCGAAGGCGCTGTATGAGCTGGCGGATGCGGCGCTGAAACTCGAAATGGACTGCGGCGAAACGCCTGTGCAGAGTGAGGAAATGGACGAAGCGCCCTCCCTTGCGTATGGGTAGTGACAGTAGCCCCGTGTCATGGTGACATAGGAAGATAACCCATCATTGGAGATGGGGTGAATACGAAAGAGAGAAATCTCTGTGATAACTTTGAAATGGAGTGATACTTTGGATGGAAAACAAATGATAATTCTTGCAATCGTGATAGCTGTCTTTATCGCCTTCATGATCCTAGTGCATGTACTGGATGACTACAGCCTGAACGGTATCAAGGCAAAAACTGTCGGTCAGGGTCAGCATGGTACAGCTCGCTGGGCAACGGAAAGGGAGATCAAACACACTTTTTCCTTTCTGCCATACGAGCCGGAGAAATGGCGTAAAGCCGAGAATCTGCCGACCGTGCAGGGTACCATTGTCGGGTGCCGGGGGAAGAAAAACACTGTTGCACTGGTCGATACCGGTGATGTCCACACGATGATGATCGGTGCGGCAGGTGTCGGTAAGACGGCATATTTTCTGTACCCGAATATTGAGTTCGCCTGTGCATCGGGGATGTCGTTCGTCTCAACCGATACCAAGGGGGACGTTGCTCGAAATTATGGAAATATCGCCAAAAAGTATTACGGCTACAATGTCTCGGTGCTTGACCTCAGAAATCCTACAAGGTCAGATGAGAACAACATTCTACATCTCGTGAACAAGTACATGGACATGTATCTGGCGAATCCGGAGAATCTGAGCGCAAAGGCAAAGGCGGAGAAATACGCCAAGATCACGGCAAAAACCATCATCAACATTGGTGGCGGTGATTCGAGCAATTACGGGCAGAATGCCTTTTTCTACGACTCCGCAGAGGGCTTGCTGGCAAGTGTTATTTTGCTGCTGGCGGAGTTCGGCGAGAAGGATGAGCGTCATATCGTGTCGGTGTTCAAGCTGATACAGGATCTGACCGCCAAGCCGCCGCCCCGGGATGCCCGGGACAAGCCGCAGATGTATTTCACGAAGCTCATGGAAAAGCTCCCGACCGATCACAAGGCACGGTGGCTGGCGGGTGCGGCACTGAACACCTCCGATCAGGCGATGATGTCTGTACTATCGACCGCACTGTCCCGGCTGAACAGCTTTCTGGACTCGGAAATGGAGCAGATCCTGTGCTTCGGAACGGCGGTGGATGCAGAAAAATTCTGCTCGGAGAAATCGGCGGTGTTCATTGTCATGCCGGAGGAGGATGTCTCCAAGAACTTCATGGTGAGCCTTTTGATCCAGCAGCTCTATCGTGAGATTCTGGTCATTGCGGATGAGCACGGCGGCAGCCTGCCGAACCGTGTCATGTTCTACTGTGATGAGCTCGGCACCTTTCCCAAGATCGACGGATTGGAGGCGATGTTCTCGGCAGGACGTTCCCGAAAAATCAGCATCGTGGCAATCATCCAGAGCTTTGCACAGCTCGAACAGACCTACGGCAAGGAAGGACAGGAGATCATCACGGACAATACGCAGCTCACGGTGTTCGGTGGATTTGCGCCCAATAGCCAGAGCGCTGAGGTGCTTTCCAAAGCACTCGGTGAGCAGACAGTGCAGTCCGGCAGCGTGTCGCACGGCAAGGAAAGTTCATCTTCGTTACAAATGATCGGGCGACCACTGATGACCGTGGACGAGCTGAAATCCATGCCGAAGGGACAGTTCATCGTCATGAAAACCGGCACACATCCGATTATCTCGCCGCTGAAGCTGTACTTCCAATGGGGCATACAGTTCGAGGAGGCGTTCATTTTGCCGGACAGAGGGGCTCGCCCTGTGGCATATATGGAGCGTGAGAATCTGTTCCGGGGTGTGCAAGTAAAATATGCGACACAGCCGCCCATGCCTGAGTTTGCGGAGCATCCCGCATCCGGGAAGCGGTTCAGCATCAAGACGGGAGCGTGATGTGATGCGGATCCCACAGATCATTTACACGATGGATCTCCCGAGCCGAGCGGTGGTCGTGTACTGCTACCTCTGCGACCGGGCGAACAAAAACGGCGAATGCTTTCCGGCGACCAAGACAATCGCTGCCGACCTGCATCTCAGCAAAAGTACAGTGTTCCGGGCGCTTGCTGACCTTGAGAAAGCCGGACTGCTGACCCGGAAGCATCGGCACAGGACGTCCGGGGGCTTGAGTTCCAATCTTTACAGGATCGGGGGTGAGAAGCATGTTTCAATGGGTCAATGATGCGATGAGCTACATGAGCGATGCGATCTCGGCGGCGTGGACAAATACTGTCAACACGGCGAATGACATTACGGATGCCGTGTTCGATGCGATGTTCCGGTGGATCTTCGGCATGGTCTATGTGTGCATGGGTGAACTGTTCATGCTCATCAACAATACGGCGACGGACATATTTTCGCTGGCATGGGTGCAGGCGTTTGTGTCGCTGTTCGGGCATCTGGCGTGGATGCTGTTCATCTGCGGCTTCGTGGTGTCGGTGTTCGATACGGCGATCGCCTATGAAAACGGACAGAACAACATCAAAAGCTGCTGCCTGAACATCCTGAAAGGCTATTTTGCGGCAAATCTGGTGACGCAGGTGCCACAGCGGCTTTACACCTTCTGCACGACGATGCAGGGCAGCTTTGCACGGGATCTGATCCGGAGCTACGTCAGCACGGCGCCGTCCTCGGTGGCAGAAGCGGCGAAATATGTCGCAGAGCAGCTTAACGAGAATCAATCCCTGAGCAATCTGCTGCTGATGATTTTGTTCGGCTACTGCACGGTCAAGGTGGTACTCGCGAACATCAAGCGGGGCGGCATTCTGCTCTGTCAGATCGCCGTAGGCAGTCTGTATCTGTTCAGCGTGCCGAGGGGCTTCACGGATGGCTTCGCGGGCTGGATCAAGCAGGTCATCGGCACATGTCTCACGGCATTCTTGCAGACCACGATCCTGTATCTCGGACTGCTGACGTTCGACACGCATCCGATCCTTGCACTGGGCATCTGCTTGTCGGCGAATGAGGTGCCGAGGGTAGCACAGGTGTTCGGATTGGATACGGCTACGCACGTCAATATGACCTCTGTTTCCAGTGCGGTGAGCATGGGATCACGGGCGGTAAAATTGCTGGCGAAGCATTGAGAGGAGAATTTGAATGAAATCATATATCTACCCGGACAACCTCCGTTCCACAGTGAAGCAGTGGTTCTGGAATGTCCGGGATTTTTGCATTCTGTGCGGGGGCGTGATCGTGGCGGTCACACTGCTGGCAAAGCTCTGGACATTTGTCCCGGCGGCTGCGGTGATCTGCTACGCCTTTCTGACGTTCCGCACGGACGACACGGCGGTCGTGGACTATATCATCCACGCCTGCAGCTACTTCCTGCTATCCCAGCAGGAATACCGATGGGAGGAGGACTAATGGCAAGAAGAAAATCAAGTGTGCAAAAGCTGCTCGGACTGGAGACATTCACGAAATATGGCATAAAAACCAATCAGTTCGAGTATGCGTTCTTTCAGGTCGAGCCGGTCAACATTTCGGTGCTGTCGCAGGAGCATGTCACCGCAAAGGTGCAGCATCTCATGCAGTTGCTGAGCACG